>CAZAQZ010000102.1:0-8581 GCA_964487175.1 uncultured Verrucomicrobiota bacterium
CGGGATACGGGCAGACGTTTCAGGTGGAACGGGCGAAGTTCGACCACGTGTTGCTCGATCACGTCGCCGCGTGCGGGTGCGAGGTGCGCCAGGGCTGCGCCGCGAAACAGGTGGCGCGCGAGTCCGATGGCTGGCGGGTGACGCTGGCGGACGGCGAGGCGCGCGGGCGCTGGTTGATCGACGCGAGTGGTCGCGACTCATTTGTGGGACGTGCTCTGGACCTGGCAAAAAAACCGCTCCCTATCCCGAAACGAATCGCGGTGTACGCGCATTTTACGGGGGTCTATCGCAATCCGGGCGACGCGGAAGGTCATATCACGATTGTGCGGCTGAAAGACGGATGGTTCTGGCTCATTCCGCTCGCCGGCAAAACGTCCGTCGGCCTGGTGCGCACGCTGGATGATTTCAAGCGGTTCGGCGGTTCGATCGAGCAATGGTTCTCGCAGACGGTGGCGGACTCCAGCGAGTTGTCGCGGCGCATGAAAGACGCGAAACAGATCAGCGAGTTTTACAGGACCAGCGATTACACCTACCGCTACGCCCAATTGGCCGGCGACCGCAGCATTTTGGTGGGCGACGCGGGCGGGTTCATCGATCCGATTTTTTCATCGGGAGTGCATATCGCCACCAAATCAGGCCAAATGGCGGCAGGCCTGGTCTTGCAGGCGGACACGCATCAGCGCGGGCTTACCAGGACTGAACAACGACGGTACACGCGCGATGTCCATCGGTTTATGGATGTGTACCGCGACATGATCCTGATGTACTACGATAATCGCTCGTTCGAAGTCTTTATGTACCCGAAGAACCGTTTCCACCTGGTGGATGCGGTCAACTCCATCGTGGCGGGCAACATGCGCCACTCTTTCGGCATGTGGTGGCGCGTCAGGCTGTTCCGGCTCATCCTGGCGATTCATCGCCGCGTGCCGATCGTGCCGCGATTGGATTACTCCGAAGCTTGAAACCGCATTACTCCCAAACGTTCTACCGCGCCTTCTGGTTCGAGGCCGGCGTGACCATGGCACGACTCCTCGGCGTGTCAGGCGCCCGCAGCGCGGCCCGTGTCATGGCTGATACGTATCGGCTGACACATCCACGCGCCGAGGCGGCGGTGCGCGAGAATCTGGCGCTGGTTTGCGGCGCAGAACCGCGCGAGGAGATCGTGCGGCACACATTCCGCAACTTCGGCGCGACGATGGCTGACTATTTTCAACTCGGCGCGCGCACGAAACAAGACGCCCTGGCGTTCATCGAATCCAAGCGCGGTTTTGAATATCTCAGGAACGCGCTCGATGACGGCAAAGGAGCACTGCTGGTCACAATCCACACCGGGTTGTTTGAATTGGGCGGGCTGCTGATGGAACAGTTTCAGCTTCCGCTCGTCGTCCTGTCGCTTCCCGAACCGAATGAGGCGCTGAACCGCTGGCGCGCCGACTACCGCCTTCGCTGGGGCGCCGAGACGCTGCAGGTCGGCGTCGATCAATTCAATTTCGTGGACATCACGCGCCAGCTCGCGCAAAACAAATGCGTCGCCATGCTGATGGACCGGCCCCGCGGCCCTCACGATGCCGTGCCGGTGGAGTTTCCTCATGGGCGCGTGCCGTTTTCGACCGGTCCCGCCTGGCTCAGCCTGTTGACGGGCGCACCGCTGGTGCCGGTCATCATTCTGGCGACGCAATCCGGCAGCTATGCTCTGGAAGCGTTGCCGCCGTTTCGCCCGCAGTGGCGCGGCGCTGATCGTACGGCCGAGGTGCGCGCGTGCACCATCGAATTCGCCGGCCGGTTTCGAGAAACCTTATGCAATCATCCCGATCAATGGTATCAATTCGCTCCCTTGGCGCGGCTTTATTGATCGCCGGCAGCGGGGCAGTCGTCCGCGCCGCCGACACCAATGCCGACACGCAGGCGTTTATCGCGCATCAAGCCGCGACACAGACGTTCGAGGCCGATCTGCGCCAGACGTTTCATTGGACGATTCCTCCGCACCACGTGGAGAGCATCGGCCACATCAGCTATCGCGCACCCGGCTGGCTGGCCATCGTGCTGACCAATCCCGTTCCCGAACTTGTCCTGGTCCGCGACGGCGTCCTTTATACGAGGCGGGGCAACAAGCCGCCGGCCAAGTACAAGTTGGAGGTGCGGAACGGCAAGCCGACCCAGAATGTCCAGTTTCTCCTGGGCTTCTTCCAAAATGGATGCACGAACTTCGCAGGCCTGTTCAATGTACACACCACGTACAGGGGAGATTCGCATCTCGGCACGCTGTTGCCCAAGCACGCCGCCCAAATGTTCCCGCTGCGGTCGGTGGACAACGTGATTGAGTGGCCATCCATGGACGTGCGGTCGATGCGCATCGGTCTCATCTTCGGCAGCTATATCAGCTACGATTTTTCGAACCCGCGCCGCAACCAGCCGCTCGACGCCCGCGTCTTTGAGGTCCCGCAACCATGAGCCTCACTCCGCACGGCCCGGGCTTTTCGTTCCTGGACTCGTTCGAGGTTCTTGAACCCCTTAAGCGTGGCCGCGGCCACAAACGGCTCGATCCAGCCGCGCCGTATTTCGCCGATCATTTCCCCGGCAATCCGCTAATGCCCGGTGTCCTGCTCGTCGAATGCGCCGCGCAAACAGCGGGCGCTCTCTGGCAGAAAGAGGGCCCCGCCTTCCTCGCCGCCGTTCAGCAATTTCGTTTCCTTCAAGCCGTATTGCCCGGCCAGACGTTGGAGATCGACGTGACCCTGGAGAAGGAGTTCGGCACGCTCGCCCAATTCGACGCCACACTTCGCGTGGGTTCGATGGTTGTGGCTCAGGGCAAGCTGGCCATCAGCCGCACCTTGAGCGCAACGGTATGAAGTTTGCCGCGATTGGTGCGCGGCAAAGTGGTGGCGATCAGCCAAATCTTCGGCAGCTTCCATGCCGGTAATGTTCCCATCAACTCACGCTCAATCCCGGTCCGCTTGCGGTCCGTTTCGACGGCGGCAGCAAGATGGTCGCGACCGTTCTTGTCCTTCAAAACCGTAACCCAGGCATCGCTGATGCCTTGCAGTCCGCGCAATGCGCTCTCGACCTCCATGGGTGCGACTGTGTTGCCGCCAATGTTGGCCATCTCGGCGATGCGGCCCACGAGTCGCAACTCGCCGTAACGATTCCACTCACCGAGGTCAGGGAGAGTGGCATTACCCGCGCGGCTGCTCACACGGATACGCCCATCGCGACGGAGGCGCACGATCACGCCCTGCAGCGGTTTGCCAACGCTGCGACCGCTGAGGGCGGCGTTGCCAGTGCGATCATAGCAAATGCCGCCTGTTTCCGAAGAACCATAGAAATTGTGAATCTTGATTCCATAGCGTCGATGAAATTGTCGCGCCACGTCCGCCGACAACGGCGCGCCTGCGGAAATGACCAACCGCAAACTGGGCGGTTTCCGGACACCTTCCAGTTGTGCAAGCGCCCGAAGGATTGCAGGAACGGCAGGGAACACGGTCACTTGGTGTTGAATGATGAGCTGCAGGATCTCTCGCGGGACGAATGTTTGTGCGCAAACGACGGCGGTGCCTTGCAGCAGCAATGGCATTACCAGATTCCCCAAACCGTAGGAATGGCCAAGTGGGATCAGAGCCAGATTGCGGTCGACCGGACGGATGCCCATCGTGCGGATAATCTGTTCCCCGTCGCCCTTCATACGTGCGGCTGAACACGGAACAGCTTTAATATCGCCCATTGAACCTGAGGTAATCTTGACGCACCAGACGTTGCGAACCGAGTACCGTCTCGTCGTGAGTTTTTGCACGCCGAATGCGCTCCACAGATAATGCGCGCCGATCCTGCGGGCGGTTTGGACCTGCGCGTCGGCGGAGAGTGATGAGTCCAGCGGCACGGCGGCACCCCCGGATTGCTGGATGGCGAGAAAGTGAACGAACCATTCGGCGCAGTTTGGCTGACAGAACGCGACAAGACAGCCTTTCAACGCAGGGGACCGAAGGGCGTCGGCCTGCTCCAGGAGTTGGTTGCGGGTCCAGATGCGACCCGTATCAGATTCGATGACGACCGTTTTTGAGTTGTTCATGCGTCGCGGTTGGACGGCATTGTCTCTCTCCTCGTCTTGTCATCGAGAGCGCGGCGGCGGGAAGCGGGCTCATTTCGCGGCGGCCACCGTCGCAGCCTTTCCGTTGCGCAGGTGCTCGGCAATGCTGACGCGGCTGAGCTCGCAGCCTGCCTGTTCGATGGCCGAGAGGACGCGCGCCTCGTCCATGATGATGCGGTCCCGTTTGTAAATCGGATAATCGGCGCGTACGGCGCACGGGGTGAAGTTGATGGTGGCAAGGTTTGCGCCCGCGTGGAATGCGCGCACGTAACCGTCGTCGGACACCAGTTTCATGGCGCTGACGGCGGGGATGATCCGATGGGGATTGGCCATCCGCATCCACGCCACGCAATTCAGGGTTAACTCGATGGACCCGTCGGATTCACCGGCAAACGGTGTTTGCCCACCGGCAATGAAAGGACTCACGCTGCAGCCCGCCAGGGGCAGATCCTTCAGTAGTTGCAGCGTTTCGGCGATATGCGCCACCGTCTGGCCGGGCAGCCCGACGATCAACCCCGACGACACCTTCCACCCGGTACCGGCGAGATAATGAATGGCCTCGATGCGCTGGGCAAGCGTGCCCGGAGCTTGAATGAAGTTGTAATGATCGGCATCGCCCGTTTCGATTTTCAGCACGTAATAGTCCCCACCGGCTTCGCGCAGCTCGTCGTACACATCCGGCGACAGCGTGCCCAGGCAAAGCGTAATACCGAGGTCGGTGTGCCGGCGCAACTCACGAACCAGCGGAAGCACCACTTCGCGCACTGCAACAGGATCTTCACCGGCTTGAATGTCAATGTCGGAAATGGAAGCGGGCCGATGATGAAGGATCAGGTCGACAAGGTCATCCACGGAAAGACGGTATCGCGACAGGCCGTGATTGTCGCGCCGCATGGCGCAATAATGACAGTTCTGACGGCAGTAATTCGATACCTCGACAACACCGCGCACGAACACGCGTTTGCCAAAGATCATGTCGCGCGTTGCGCGCGCCTGTTCGCGCAACAACGGCTGCGCGCCGCCGGTTGCGACCGATTGCAACGAACCTTCTCGATTTCTTCGACCCCGTGCACCCATGCAACTTTAATCATACCGAAGGAAGCCGTCACGGGCAACCGGGATTATCTCCTGCTCCAACCCACAGTTGCAGTGCGAGGCGCAATCGATTAATGTTCTTCAGGAAGGGAGGACACAATGAAACGACTGGTTTTTGCGTGCGCAGTATTGCTCGGGATTTGGCTCCCGTGGGTGATGCCGGCGACGGCCAAGGATGCGGAGGAAACGAAGGTGGGCGACACGGGGTTTATCGCCTATGAAGGGGCACAGGATTGGCCGACCGCCAAGAGCGCCCAGATCATCAAGGATTATTCTATCCCCATTTATATGGGGCTGCCTGACAAAAGCTATAAGGTGCTCGGTCGCATTTACGACAAACGGACATCGGGTTTTGATGAGGTGGGACACGGGTTCGACGAGGCATTCGGAAAGGAGAAGTATCGAATGCGCGACACGGCCAACCAAGCCAAACTCCACGACGCCGACGCCGTGATGGTGACCGATGACGAAAAGGTGTTGAAGGTGTTTGATCTCAAGAAGAAAGACCTGGACAAGTCATCGCCCCTATTCGAATCCAAAGGCAAGATCGTCCTGGCGATCAAGCTGCAGTAGGACAACCACCGCGGGCTGATCGCGCCCGAATCCTCACCGAACAACTCCGGCACCCCCCTATTCTGCGGAACGCAATCTTGCCGGGTTGGCTCTGGGATGTCTTGGATGGGGTGAATACCCCATGGCGCCCCACGGTTTTGCCACGTATCCTCCCCTGTAATGGAAAATGAAGAGGCTTTTCAGAAGCGGAAATTGTTAATTATCACGCAACAAACTCAAAACCAAGACACCCTTGCTGAAGTCATCCGATCCCAGCATGAGGAGATCGAAACGTACAAGTGGATCGAAAGCGAGAAGGCCGGCCGCGATATCGGCTGGGTTTGCGCCGCTCACGAATGGTCGCACAAACATTTTCCTGAGTGGAAGCGCCACGTCTGGAATCGCGCCGTCCAGGATGCGTTGCGCGCGGAAGAACGAGGTCCGTCATTTCCTCTCTAGTAAAAGCCGACCTCCACGAGGGTCGACTCCAACCCGTTGTCTGCGGCATCGCTAAATCGTACGGATTTGTTCCGAACGAACGACTGCTTTCATGGAGTGCAACTGTCCGTGCGCGAGAGTCACAGCTTGCTCGCAGACATTGCTGGCCTCGATACACAGCATGGACGGCCATTCGTCGTCGCCAAAATCGGGCATCGCCTTCGCTTTGGCGATCCACGGGTTCCATACCACGGTCGTGTCTGAACCAGTTTTCTCCACCAGCAACCGCCGCTGCCAGCCGGGATCGTGGATGACACACGTGGAACGTGTATCCATGTAAATCCGATCTGTCTCGGAGGTAATGCGAATCGGAGCGGCAGTTTCAGTCTCCGTACGCGCCACCCCAACGCGATCCACGTAGCTCGCCCCCTCCAGGCCTTCAATGCCCACCTGCCGCACGTCGCTGACCAACAGATAGGTGTGAAGCGCTTCCTCAAAACGCATTGGCTTGGTGGACATATTCCGTACGCGCAACTCCAACCCTAATATCCCAGAAATCTTAACCCAATACTCCACCTCAAACTCACCGTCCCACTCCTTGCGCGTTGCCTCGCTGGACGCCAGCCGCAACCCAATCTCCACCGACCCATCGGTCGCCTGTTTCGCGGTCATTAGTTCCCACTCCATCAATCGCGCGAAACCGTGCGCCGGACCCCGCTGTCCATCCTGCCGCGGGCCGAACCATGGAAAACAAATCGGGACCCCGCCGCGAATCGGTTTCCCAAGCTCGAACGAACTCTTCTCGCTCATAAACAGCACTGGCTTCCGGCCACGCGGTTGGAAATGCGTCACGTGGGCGCCTTGCAGATAGATCTCCGCATCCGCTTGCGCTGTGGCAATCACTATGCGCCGCAGCCCACCCCGTGCCGCGTCAATCAGAACCGTCTCTGGCAGCCCCTCCATCCCCGCATGCTATCGACAGTCACAACCTCTGGCAATGGTATTTCTGTGCGATCAGCGGGATTGTGCAGTTGCGACTCGTAACACCATTCGGTCAAAGAATTTGAACGGTTTGTATGGGAATGATGCAGCCGGACAATTGACTTGTAGAACTGCCGCTCATTCCCCGGCGCATCCTTCGCCCCCAAATCAATTGCCTGATTGGTTTCGCCGTACTGGTATCAAGTCGGATTTTCGCCCGTTCCACGCTCAAAAGGAAATCCCCTGCAACTCCTTGGAATTGCAGGCGTAGAGATTGGAGGCGGGTGACGGAATCGGACACTCAATCCTCGGTTTTCTCAATGTTCTGACGCCTTATACACAACAACTTAGCCACTACTCAAGTACTATCCGGAACTACTCGTCCACTACCTCGTCACTACTCGTTTACTGGCAATTCTACTGGCAGTTGTTCGTTCTATAAGCGGAACCGGTCGAAATCCGCCGGTACGGGCCACGGGAACCGGTTATTGATGCGGTTTTGGCTAGATTCTTCGTAACAGGGACGGCAGAAACGGGTTACAAACTCCGGTGGATTAGGAAGTTTGGAAAGAAAGTTTTTCCTTTAGTCACCCAGTTTCTTTTGTAGTTGGGGTTGGGTTGGTGGGGCTGACGTCATGGTTGGCCTTACTGGGATAAATGTCGTTTATGCGGGAACGGCACTTGGCGATGAATGGGGGAAAGTCATGAGGGTAGCGATCGGGTCCTTACGTATCTGTGTATGTCTTGGGCTATTTGCCATGGGTCTGGGGGGGCTGGCAGCGAATGCTGAAACCCTCAGCAATGTTTTCACGGGGACAATCCCTCTGAACGGTGACATCAGCAGTTTCTTCGACGCCAGCGGCAATCCATTGCCCGGCGTTGCCGTCAAGGCAGACTCTGCCCCACCGATTCCCGGCCAGCCCGGAACGGCAGGCATGGGCAAGTCCCCCCTAGGCGTGGAGGGGAGCCAGACGCAGCAGTACCACCCTTCCGCCTGGAATCAGAGACGGATAATGTCGGCTTATAATCCCACCCTGAATGGAGGAACAATCTTCGTCGGTATCGATCTGCCCGGTGGCACAGGAAGCACTGCAAACCCCGATTACGAGGATCCCAATACCTGCTCAGGGCTTCCTCCTTGCCCCAATTCCACGAGTCCTCCAATTCAGCGAGGCCCGATCGTCCCGTTTGACGCGGACGGCAACGGTGAGCCGCAATCAATTGGCCGCGCCGCAGACGGCGTCACGCCATTGAAACGGTGCGCCGACGTCACGCCGGACGCGATCGTGGATATGTTTACGTGTAGCGATCCCGCCGGCGCCGAAGGCGCCACGGATGATCCCTCCGACGCGGCCGCAGACCCAGGCGCAGTGGAATCGTACACAGCATCTCTGATTTTCACCAACGGTCTTACAATAACAGTCGAGTTTTATG
>CAZAQZ010000103.1:0-8568 GCA_964487175.1 uncultured Verrucomicrobiota bacterium
ACCGCTTTCCTTCTGCGGGTCGGGGTGTATGGACGCATATTTCCGATGTCGACTGGAACGATTGGCGATGGCAGCTTCGCAATCGTATTACCACGCTGGAGCAGTTGGAAAAACTGCTGCCGCTGACCAACGAAGAGCGCTTGGGCGTTCAGCTTGCAGGCAAACACCTGGCGTTGGCGATTACGCCATACTTCTTTAATCTCATCGACACGGCCAATCCGGACTGCCCGATTCGCCGCCAAGTCGTCCCGCGCGTCGAGGAAACCACTACCGCACCCTGGGAGATGATCGATCCCTGCGGCGAAGACGAGCACATGGTCGCGCCCGGCCTCGTGCATCGGTATCCCGACCGTGTGTTGTTCCTTGTGACGGACCGCTGCGCGTCGTACTGCCGGTATTGCACACGCAGCCGTGTCGTCAGCGGCGTGGGCGAACAGCATCTGCACACCGATTTCAGCGAAGCACTGAATTACATCCGCTCGCACAAGGAAGTCCGCGACGTCCTGCTCAGTGGCGGCGACCCGCTATTGTTCAGCGACGAACGCCTGGATCAACTGCTCTCGCAATTGCGCGCGATCAAGCACATCGAATTTCTTCGCATCGGGACACGGATCCCGATCTTTTTGCCGCAACGCATCACACCCGAGCTGTGCGCGATGTTGCGGAAGTATCATCCGCTTTGGATGAGCATTCACACCAATCACCCAAAGGAAGCGACGCACGAAGTCAGGGAGGCGTGCGGCCGGCTCGCAGACGCGGGTATTCCGCTGGGTAATCAGACCGTGTTGTTACGTGGGGTAAACGACGACGTGTCGGTGATGAAATCGCTCATGCAGAAGCTGCTGATGATGCGGGTCAGGCCGTACTACATCTACCAGTGCGACTTGATCAAGGGAACGCACCACTTGCGGACATCGGTGCGGAAGGGACTGGAGATCATGGAGGCGTTGCGCGGCCATACCACCGGGTATGCGGTGCCGCAATACGTGATCGACGCGCCGGGCGGCGGCGGCAAGGTGCCGATTGGCCCCGAGTACGTTTTGGCGCATGATAAGCAGCGCGTCATCATTCGGAATTACGAAGGTAAGGTGTTCGAGTACCCCGAGTTGAACGATTCACAAGGTGTCCCTCCCTCGCCGTGTGAGACTGGTGCAGAGACTGCTCTCTCTGACACTCACAACGCGGAGAAGGAGCATGGATGCCACTGCAAGACGTAGCTCGGAAATCCACTTCGGGATCGCCTGGAACTGGGAGCATGACCGTGATTTCGTCACGCTTCTGGACCGCGCGAGCCTGAATGCGGGTCTGAGTTGCTATTTGATAGGTCCCCACAATCTCCAGCAGACTTACCTGGAGGTCCAAAACGGGGAGCGCAACTTTTCCTATTTCCTCGACCGCGCCAGCGATGAGGATCCGCGTTTCCTTCAACTCAACCAGTTGCTGCAAACGAAGAGCACGGAATTCATCAACGCCCACCATCACTATCAGCGCTCCATCGACAAGGCGAACATCCACGGCGAACTCCTCGCGCACGGACTGCAGTTGCCGCTGACGATCATCCTGCCGCCCTACGAGAGCGAACCCAATTTCGACCCGCGTGTCATCGAGCCGCTCACCAAACCATTTGTCGTGAAGCCCGCCAAGGGCAGCGGCGGATTTGGTGTGCTCGTCGGTGCGACCCGGCCTGATGATGTGAGCCAGACGCGCGCCAAATTCCGGAACCAGCGTTTCCTTGTCCAGCAACGCATCGAGCCGCAGATCCTCGGCACACGTCGCGCCTGGTTCCGCGTGTACAACGTTTGTGGCCGCGTGATTCCGTGCTGGTGGGACGACGCGACGCACCGCTATTCGGTCATCACGCCGATGGACAGTCCACAGGTCAAGGTGGATGAATTGAGCCGCATCGTCCGCATCATCGCCGAGGTGTCGCAACTCGATTTCTTCAGCACCGAGATCGCCCTCGACAAGGATGGTCGTTACGTCGTGGTGGATTACGTCAACGACCCGTGCGACATGCGCGCACAATCGAAACATTTCGACGGTGTGCCCGACACGATCATCCGCATGATTGTGGACGACATCGTCGAGCATCTGCGCAAGCAGTTCGCTCCGCCTGCCGACACGAGCATCACGGAAGACGCCCGCTGGTGGCCATAGGCAATCAGGGCCTACTTTTTCACCATCAAATCGACAGCCACGAAGATCCCGTACACCACGACCGCGCCGCGCAACAGGCGGGGGGACATGCGTTGCGCCGCGTGGGCGCCGGTAAACCCGCCGACAATCGCCGCGCACGCCATCAACACGGCCACGGGTAGCACGATGGCGCCGACGACGAGGAAATAAACCGCCGCCGTCCCGTTGATCAGCACCGCAAAGAAATTCTTCAGCGCGTTGGCGGACTGCATGTCTTCCGGCAAAAAAATCGCCATCGCCGCCAGCATCATGATGCCGATGCCCGCGCCGAAGTACCCGCCGTACACGGCGATCAGGAATTGAATCAGCCACAACGCCGCCGACGCCTTGCGCGGATGCGCCTCGGTATGACGCGCCACGAGCCGCCCAATCGGTTCGTTGGCCATCAACAATCCGCAAGCCAGCAGGATCAGGTAGGGGACGATGAGGCGAAAGGCTTTCTCGGGCGTGCACAACAGCAGAATCGCCCCGGCCAGTCCGCCCAGGATTGATGGAAGTGCCAGAGTGAGCACGTTGCGCTGCTGTTTGGCCAGATACTTGCGATACGCCCACGAACTCGTCACCGAACCGGGCCACAAGGCCAGTGTGCTCGTCGCGTTGGCCGTGATGGCGGGCATCCCGGTGTACAACAGCGCGGGAAAGCTCAACAACGATCCGCCGCCCGCCACCGCGTTGACGAAGCCGGCGCCAAATCCTGCCGCCGACGTAATCAGATAACCGTTCATGAAATTTCGCACAACATAGCAGAAGCGGGCCGCCTGTGTAGAGTTTGTTCCGCGCCTTGCGTCGCGCCTCCGCCTCTGTTAGCGTCAGCGGATGCCATCTGTCATTCTCAAAGCGGGCAAGGACCGTCGTCTTCGCGGGGGCCATTGCTGGATTTATTCGGGTGAAATCGCCAAAATCACGGGCGACCCCGACGACGGCGCCGAAGTGGAGATTCGCGATTACAAGGACCGCTTTCTGGGCCGCGGTCTGCTCAACACGAAATCGCTGATTACCGTCCGCCGGTTCACCACGCAAAAAGAGGAACTGGACAAGGGATTTTTCAAACGGCGCATCGAAGCGGCGTGGCGCTACCGCGCATCGCTTTCCCTGCCGGCTGTGATCAATGAAACGCCGACAGCGCCCGGTTCGCAACGGGTTGTCTCCTCCGAAGGCGATATGGTGCCGGGGCTGATCCTCGACCAATACGGCGATCACTTCGTCCTGCAGGCATTGACGCTGGGGATCGACCAGCGCAAACAATGGATTGTCGAGATCGTGAAAGAGTTGTTCGAACCCAAAGCGATCATCGACCGCAGCGATACACCGAGCCGCGCGCTGGAGAAACTGAAGGAATCGACCGGCGTGCTCTTCGGCAAGAGCGAAGGCAAAGTCCTCGTCCGCATTGGCGCGGCGCCGACCATCGAGTTTGAAGTGGACTTGCTCGAAGACCAGAAGACAGGCTTCTTCCTCGATCAGCGCCTGAACTACGGCGAAGTCGGCGCGCTCTGTGCCGGCAAACGCGTGCTCGATTGCTTCTCGTACCATGGCGGGTTTGCCCTTTCGGCTGCCGCGGCGAGCGCCAACGGCGTCGAGGCAGTGGAGATTTCCGAGCAAGCCGTCGCGCGGGCGCGGCACAATGCGGAACTCAACAATCTCACCGGCAAAATCGAGTTCGTGTGCGCCAATGCGTTCGACCTGCTCAAGCAATACGACAGTGAGAAGCGGCAATACGATGTGATCGTCCTCGACCCGCCTTCGTTCACCCGCACCCGGGAGAACGTGGAGGGCGCGGTGCGCGGTTACAAGGAGATCAACCTGCGCGCCTTGAAAATGCTGCCACCGGGCGGCATGCTCGCCACGTTTACGTGTTCTCATCATATCAATTCAGAACTGTTTCGATCGATCATCGTCGATGCGGCGGCGGACGCAAAAAAATCGGTGCGCCTGGTCAAAGTGCTCACGCAATCGCCCGATCATCCCATTTTGCCCGCCATTCCCGAGACGGAATACTTGAAAGGTTTGTTGATTCAAGTTATGTAAGAGCCCCTGAATGAACACGGCGGAGACCAAACTTCAGGAACTGAAAACGCGGCTGGTCGAAGTCAACGATCTCGACTCGGCCTCATCGGTGTTGAACTGGGACCAGGCGACCTATATGCCTGCGGGTGGCGCACCGGCGCGCGGACGCCAGATCGCCACGCTCCAAAAACTGGCGCACGAGAAATTCACCCATGCCGCCATTGGCAACCTGCTCGACGAGCTGCGCTCCTACGAAGAATCGTTGCCGCCCGATTCCGACGACGCGAGCTTGATCCGCGTGACGCGGCGCGATTACGAAAAGGCGGTGAAAGTGCCGCCGGCGTTTACCGCCGAGTTGTCGAATCACACCAGCGAAACCTACGTCGCGTGGACGAAGGCACGGCCCGACGACAATTTTGCCGCGGTGAAACCACTCCTCGAGAGGACGCTCGACTTGAGCCGTCAACTCGCCGATTTCTTCCCCGGTTACGAACACATTGCCGATCCGCTGATCGATTACTCCGATCCGGGCATGAAGGCGTCCATGGTGCGCGCATTGTTTGCCGAACTGCGCACCGAACTTGTTCCCATCGTCGAGGCGATCACGAAGCAGGAACCCGCCGATGATGCATGTCTGCGGCAGGTGTTCCCCGAAGCGCAGCAACTGGCGTTCGGCCAGGACGTGATCAAGCGGTTCGGTTACGATTTCCAGCGTGGCCGCCAGGACAAGACGCATCATCCGTTTATGACCAAGTTTTCGCTCGGCGACGTTCGCATTACCACACGTGTGAAGAAGGATAACCTGGGCGAGGCGCTGTTCAGCACGATGCACGAAGCGGGACATGCCTTGTATGAGCAGGGGATTTGCATGGACTACGAGGGCACCCCGCTGGCCGGCGGCGCCTCGTCCGGCATCCACGAAAGCCAGTCGCGCCTGTGGGAGAACCTCGTCGGACGCAGCCGCGGATTCTGGCAATGGTTCTACCCGGAACTGCAGAGAGCCTTCCCCGAGCAACTGCAATACGTGCCCGTGGAACAGTTCTACAGCGCGATCAACAAGGTCGAACGCTCGCTGATCCGCACCGATGCCGACGAGGTGACGTATAACCTGCACGTCATGTTGCGATTCGATTTCGAGCTGGCGTTGCTGGAAGGCAACCTCGCCGTCAAAGACCTGCCCGACGCCTGGCGCGCCCGCATGGAAACCGACCTGGGCATTGCGCCCAACGACGACAGGGACGGCGTTTTACAGGACGTGCATTGGTTTGGCGGCCCGATTGGCGGCGCATTCCAGGGATACACGCTGGGCAACATCCTGAGCGCTCAATTCTTCGACGCGGCCGTCCGCGCCCATCCGGAGATTTCCGAACAAACCACCGAAGGCCAGTTCGACGCACTGGCCGAATGGCTCGAGCAGAACCTGTATCGCCATGGCCGCAAATTCACCGCAGACGATCTGGTCCAACGCGCCACCGGCAGCGCTCTCACCATCCAGCCCTACATCGCCTATCTCCGGAAGAAGTACGGCGAGTTGTACGGGCTCTGAGTCACACAAACTCGGTTTCAGATTTCAAAGAACATGGGCTGGCGAGGTCGGCAATTGTTGCCGGTTTGCCAGGCGTCAACAGCCTCAATCGGCCTCAAACTAAATTTTTTAACCTTCACTAGGTTACATTAGGTTACACTAGCTTCCTAAAAACTGGTTCCGCCCGCAATCCCGTAGGAGCGCCCTTCCGGGCGCGACCGACCGCCATCGAATAGAGACTTTCTGCCGATCCTGTGCGCCATTTTGTCACTGTTTTTCTCCGCAAAATCATTTTATCCTTTATTAGGCACGATTAGGCTGGATTTTGGCCTTCCACCGAGTCAGACGAGTCCGCCGAAGGCCCTGCGAGTCGAGTCGGACGGAGCCGAGTTGGACGAGACACCCCGATGTCGTATTCGGGGCAAACGCGGCGCTGTTGTTTGCGGCGCAACGCGGAAGGGCCCATCGACTCGCAAACGTATGCACAATACATTCATTCATGGCATCCAGAGTATGCATTCCGCATTGTATCTTGTCAACAGGAATTTGATTGCAGGGCGAGATGCTGTCCTGCGCAACCATCCCCACACAGCGTTCGCGTCGTGTCCCGCCGTCGAGCGCGGATCCGACCAGAAATAGTCCAAACGAAAGAGCAGAGTGCTGACGCCTTCGACGAAACTGTCATGTGGCCGAGTCGACCGTATTTGCGCTCACCCCTGCCACGGAAAGAGGAAGGCGCGACTGCTTAGGCTTTCTCAACCGGGTGCGCTTTAGCGAAATCCTCATAACTCTTGTAAAGAGAAATCTTCGCGTCTTTACCGCGAAAAATCTCCCTAAAGCGCAGTACGTAGTTGGGATCATCTACCAGAGGATTGATTAGCACGAGGTTTTGAAGAAGGGCTTTGCGCGCTTGTCGAAAGAGCCACATGCTATGGAAATCAGTTGGCGGAAGGCTGTAGCCCCAAACTATCAGCATACTTGCTGTCGCAATTTCCAAAGCAGCCACGTTCCAAACCCGACGCACAAAAGCATGCTTCCGATAATCTTTGTTCAGCACGGGCGGCACGATTAGCACGTCAAGGCGCTCGTGACATTCGGCGCAGCAAGCAGACTCTCGCAGATCCAGCCAGGGAAAAACCGATCCAAAAGCTCGGCACGCCGTGTTTTGGCAATAGAACCAGTCGATGGAGCCGTGCAGCTTCAGATAAAAGCCTGCGTCGGGACGCCATCGGTTGTAGGGAGGTTCCAATGTGCTATGTCTAAATGTCTGTTCACCAATTGCGGATTGATTCAATACGAAATTGGCGTATTGGCCGAGGCCGCCGAATGCATTCTCCTCATAGTAAGTGAGTAGAATCTTTTCCCGATTAAGCGCATTGTCGAGGAGTAGATCCCAGTTGTATGTGATGAGGGTATCGGTCTTGTCCACTCTGCTAAGCAAATCGTAGTATTCGCCGTGCTTGAGAACATTCTCACCAAGCAATTCCAGCAAGTCCTGAATCAAATCCAAAAATGACTGTCGAACTACAAGCAATTCGGAACGCGATGAGCGCTCAATATCGACCTCCAGATGTGTGAAGATGTCTTCGATGTTAACAGGCTCTCTGTCACTCCAGACATCGGCGCCTATAACTTGGTTCACGTAACGGGCGATCTCCTTGCCTCCAGCAGTCTCATGCAGATTCATTTTCTTTGCTGCTGAGAAGAATCCGGCCGTATCCGGAAAAATCCCGTTGCTGTGGCTGATCGAGCTGCCAGCTCCCAAAATCCAAACACGCTTGTAAGGTGGTGGGTCCACTCGTTTGGGGAAACCCTTCATAAAATTCGAATTGATAATACAGCTACCGCCATGCGCTGGCAATGCTGACTGGCGGCGGGCGGGAATCCGCGATTAACAATCGCGGCTACGAACGGATGCGCCGGTCCTACTCGACGCTCATAGAGGGCCGCTACAATTCAATGTCTGTCAAGTGTCGACGCCATTCCCACTAAGCATATCACTGGCGCAGATGTTTATGAAACTTCCGTCTCCGGCGCCAACTGCGGGCGCGGTCGCCGCTACTGTTGGCCAACGCGATAGAACCGCTTGGGAACGGTCGCGCCACCGACGTTGGTATACGTCACGGTGCTTCCCGTTCCGGCAATATTACTGGCGATAACGCTCCATGCGCTGAACACAAGGTCGGTCGTCATCTGGACGTCGTAGAGGCCATTCGAGGACGTCGTGAAAACCAGAAACACATTCGGCATGATGATTTGGATGGACACGATGCGCAGTGACGATGGCGGTGGCGACGTCGAATTCACCGTCACGGTGAAACTGCAATTGGTGAACTGACCGCAGGTATCGCTGGCCGTGCAATTGACCGGTGTGGTGCCGAGCGCGAACGTACTGCCACTGGGTGGAGTGCAACTGAGGAATGGCGGCGGACTGCAACCACCAGTGGCCATGCTGGTGAAGAACACCACGGTGCCGTTGGTACTGCCTGTCGTCACAGTTATGTTCGACGAGCAGGTGATGTCGATTGGCGGCAGAGCCACCGTGACCAGGAAACTGCAATTGGTAAACTGACCGCAGCTATCACTGGCCGTGCAAATGACCATCGTATGGCCGATTGGGAACGAGCTGCCGCTGGGCGGACTACAACTGACGAAGGGGGGCGGACTGCAACCACCGGTGGCTGTGCTGGTGAAAAACACGACGGTGCCATTGGTGCTGGTCGTTGTCACCGTCAGATTCGATGAGCAGGTGAGATTAATTGGTGGCAGGGCCACCGTGACGGTGGCCGCCAACGTGACCACCTACAGCGCCACGGGCCTGGCCGTGCAAATGACCGTCGTGT
>CAZAQZ010000104.1:0-6948 GCA_964487175.1 uncultured Verrucomicrobiota bacterium
TCGATACGGTCGGGAACTGCCAGAAATTGGGCATTAAGTATGGGTGCGGATAGGACGACAGCCCGCCGCCTTCGGCCAGTTCCTGCCGGAAATTGTGGAGATGCTTCTCGTCGAACCGACCTTCGAGAAACGCGCGCGCGTAAATGCCCGGCGAGGCGTGTCCCTGGAAATAGACGATGTCCCCCGGACGTTCCCCCTCGCCACCGCGGAAGAAATGGTTGAAGCCGACTTCGTAAAGCGTCGCGGCCGAGGCGTAGGTGGAAATGTGGCCGCCGAGGCCGCTGTGAATACGGTTCGCATTGACGACCATCGCCATCGCGTTCCAGCGAATGAGGCTTTTGATCCGCCGCTCGAGTTCACGATCGCCGGGGTAAACCGGCTCCTCGTCGGCGGGGATCGTGTTGACGTACGGTGTGTTCAGCGGGTTGGCCGGCTGCACGCTCAAAGCCCGTTTTTGTTTGTACTGTTCTTTCAAATTCAGATTCACGTTGACCCTCAATTGACGACTCGCCAGTCACCCTCATCTTACGCTAAACTGCGTCAAGAGTCATGAAATACTTGGACCTCACCCTGGCCACCCCGCAGGAGAACCTCGCCTGCGACGAGGCGTTGCTCGACGCCTGCGAGGAAGGCCATGACGGGGAGGTCCTCCGCTTCTGGGAGTCCTCCGCGCCTTTTGTTGTCCTCGGTTATTCTAACAAAACCGCCACGGAAGTGAATCTCGATTCTGCGCGAAGTGCCGGCGTGCCTGTGCTGCGGCGGTGCACGGGAGGCGGGGCAGTTCTGCAGGGTATAGGGTGTTTAAACTATTCGCTGGTTCTGAAAATCCCCGAATCCGGCCCGCTTGCTGGCATCAGCAGCACCAACGCGCACATTATGAATCGGCATCGGGACGCGCTCGCCAAACTTCTTGGCGGCGACATCGTGGTGCAAGGTCACAGCGACCTCGCGCGGAACGTCATGAAATTCTCCGGCAACGCGCAACGACGGCACAGCCGCAGTTTGCTGTTTCACGGGACGTTTCTTCTCGGGACCGATATCGAATTGATGGAACGCCTGCTGCCGATGCCGTCGCGACGGCCCGCCTACCGTCACGACCGGACTCACCGCGATTTCCTCACGAACCTCGAGGTCCCGACGCACTATATAAAGGAAGCGCTTAGGTCTGCATGGCAGGCGAGCGAACCGCTCCACGCCGTTCCCGCCGAGAGCACCGCGTCACTCGCGAAGAATCGGTATTCCACCGACGAGTGGAACTTCAAGTTCTGAATTTCTGGCTTGAATTTCGCGCACCCCTGGGTATTGTGTTTCTAAGCGTGAGAATCGTCGGTTCACCACAAGTGTGCCGGCGACTTTAGCACATGGACGCCACCATAAGTGGCGACGGGAAACCAACCTCAACCTTGAGGAGCAGCCATGGCGAAGATTGATTTTGCGGTCGGGATTGGTGGCGCGGCGGGACAGGGCATCGCAACTCCGGGCGACATCCTCGCGATGATTTTTGCCCGGCGCGGTCTTCACGTCAATGCCTACAATGCCTACCAATCCATTATTCGCGGCGGCCACACGTTCCTGACCATCCGCACCAGCGACGAGCCGGTCCATTCGATGGGCGACAAACTCGATCTGCTCATTCCGCTCAATCAGGACACGATGGATCGCCACCTCAAATTGATGCGCGCCGGCTCCGCAGTCCTGTTCGACAGCGACAAGATCAAGCCCGGGACCGCCGCCGAGGGGGTGCAACTCTGTCCGCTGCCGGTGCGCGAGTTGATGGGCGCGAGCAAGAATCCCAACGCGCAGAACACCATCGCCCTCGGCGCGGCTCTGCAGATGCTCGGGGCCGATTTCAAGATCCTCGAAGACATCCTCACGCGTCAATTCAAGAAGAAGGGCGACGCGGTTGTGGCCGACAACGTCGCCGTCGCGCGCGCGGGCTGCGACTACGCCACCGCGCATTTTCAAGCGTTCCCGTACACCCTGCCTGACACCGGCAAACGTTTTGCCGTGCTCGATGGCAACAAGGCGCTGGCCATGGGCGGCGCGGCGGCGGGCGTGAAATTCTACTGTGCGTATCCGATGAGTCCCTCGACCGGCGTATTGCATTGGTTCGCCGCACACGCGCGTCAGATCGGCGCCATGGTCCGCCAGGTCGAGGACGAGATCGGTGTGATCAACATGGCCATCGGCGCCGCCCACACGGGTTGCCGCGCCATGTGCGCGACATCCGGCGGCGGCTTTGCGCTGATGACCGAAGCTCTTGGTTCTGCGGCGATGATGGAGATTCCCGTCGTCGCAATCAACGTCCAACGCGCCGGACCGGCCACTGGCGTGCCGACCAAGACCGAGCAAGGCGATCTGTGGCAGGTGCTGGGTGCGGGCCAGGGTGATTACCCGCGCATCATCGTCGCGCCACAGACCATTGCCGATTGCTTCCAAACGATCCCGAAACTCTTCAACTTGGTGGACAAATTCCAATGCCCGGGCATTGTGCTGACCGATCTGCTCGTCTCGGAGGGCCGCGCCACCGTCGCGCCCGACGAGCTTGATTTCAACGTTCCGATTGAGCGTGGCGAAGTGATTGGTCTCAACGGCAACGGCGAGAAGCCGGTTGTGCCGCTTGGCGGATACAAGCGCTACAAGCTGACCGAGAGCGGCGTTTCGCCCCGCGCCTTGCCCGGCACATCGGGCTTCGAACATGTCGTTGCCACGGATGATCACCAGGAGGACGGCGTGCTGATCAGCGATGAGTACACAAATCCCCACAAGCGACAAGCAATGCACGAGAAACGGATGCACAAAATGAACGGCATCCTGCCATTGCTCGATCCGCCGAAGCTGTTCGGACCCGCCAGTGCCCAAGTCACGCTCGTCGGCTGGGGCTCGACAGCGGGCGTCATCCACGAGGCCGTGGAGAAACTTGCCAGCGAAGAAGGAATCGTCGCCAACCAGTTGCAGATCAAATGGCTGGTGCCGTTGCACGCAGACGAAATCAGTTCGATCCTGTCGAACCGCAGGAAGGTCATTATCGTCGAGAACAATTACAGCGGCCAGTTTGCCCGCTATCTCCGCTCCGAAACGAGCTTCGTGGCCGCGGGCCAAATCCGCAAGTACGACGGCGAACCATTCATGCCGCATCACATCGTGGACGGCGTGAAGGCCATCCTCACCGGCGAGACAAAGATCTACGTGCCAACGCACGAAATCATGGTGTAAGGAGATCAACATGCCAGCCGAAACACAAACTCCTGCAGCGATCGAAACCAAACCGCACCAGGCGCCGTTGACGGCGAAGGATTTCAAAGGCAAAGTCGATCCCGACTGGTGCCCCGGCTGCGGTGACTTCGGCGTGCTGGCAGCGCTGCAGCAGGCGCTCGCGGAACTCGGCCTGCATCCGCATCAGGTCATGACGATCAGCGGCATCGGTTGCTCGTCCAATCTTCCCGGTTACATCGGCAGCTACGGCATGCACACTTTGCACGGGCGGGCGCTGGCGGTCAGCGCGGGCGCGGCACTGGGCAATCATGAATTGAAGGTCATCGCCACGGGCGGCGACGGCGACGGCTACGGCATTGGCGGCAACCATTTCGTTCACATGATGCGCCGCAACGTGGACCTGACCTACATCGTGATGAACAACCAGATCTACGGGCTCACGACGGGACAATGCTCCCCCACCAGCGTCAAGGGCATGAAAACCAAGAGCACGCCGTTCGGCAACGTCGAGAATCCGATCAATCCCATTTCGCTGGCCATCGTCGGCGGCGCCACGTATGTCGCCCGGGGGTTTAGCGGTAATCAAAAACAGCTCGTTCAACTCATCAAGGGTGCCATCCAACACAAGGGATTTGCGCTCATCGACGTGTTCAGCCCGTGCGTCACCTACAACAAGGACAATACCTATCAGTGGTTCCGTCCGCGCGTGAAGCCGCTCGAAGACATGGGCCACGACCCGACCGATTTCCACAAGGCCATGGACAAGGCGCTCCTGTGGGGGGACGAAATCCCCATCGGCCTGTTCTGGAAACGCACCGACCTGCCGTCGCTGGACCAACTCGAACCCGTCCTCGCCGAGGGCGGTCCGCTGGCGCATCGCAAGCTGGGAATCGAGCCGGAGACAGCCCAGGCGCTCGTCAAAGAGTTAATGTAAGACGACAGTCAATCGGGTTGATCGCTATGGGGTTGTTCGCGCGTGCCTCTTGTGTTATCATTTGCATGCTTCGCCTCGTCCGCGAAGTGGTCCCACGTGAGAGGGATTCGGGAGATTAATGGTCATGGCTGGCTGCCATTTTTTTAGGGAAACGGTGTGGCGGATTCTCGCCGCAGGAACCATCCTTTTGCTCGGGGTTGGGGTGATGCCGCTGCGCGTCGCGGCGGTGAACGTGCTGACCCAGCACAACGACAATCTCCGCACCGGTGCCAACCTCAATGAGTATGTGCTGACCACGTCCAACGTGAACACCGGCCAGTTCGGCAAACTGTTCTCGCGCACCGTGGACGGCCAGATGTACGCGCAGCCGCTCTACGTCCACAGCCTGGCCATTTCCAACAAGACGCGCAACGTCGTCTACGTTTGCACCGAGACCAACAGCGTCTTCGCGTTTGATGCGGATGACCCCGCCGCCTCCAACGCGCTCTGGCAGGTCAATCTCGGCCCGCCGGTGCCCATTCCCGACCTTAACAATTGCGGTGATCTCAGCCCTCAAGTCGGCATCACCGGCACGCCGGTGATCGATCCCGTCAGCGGCACGCTTTACGTCGAGGCCAAGACAGTGGAGTCCGGCAACTATATCCATCGGCTGCACGCGCTCGACCTGATCACGGGACAGGAGAAGTTCGGCGGGCCGGTGGCCATCCAGGGCACTGTGTCGGGCACGGGCGACGGCAGCAACACGGTCACCTTCAGCGGGCAGCACGTGTTCAACCGTCCCGGCTTGCTGCTGCTGAGCAACGTCGTCTACATCGGCTTCGGCTCGCATTGCGATTGGGCGCCCTATCACGGCTGGCTGTTCGGGTACAATGCGACCAACCTCCAACAGGTCTCCATCTTCAATACGACACCCAATGGCAGCGAGGCCGCGATCTGGTCGTGCGGCATGGGGCCTGCCGCTGATTCCAACGGCAACATCTATGTCATGACCGGCAACGGCACCTTCGACAAGAACACGGGCGGCCCTGACCTCGGTGATTCCTTCATCAAGCTCACCCCCTCCAACGGCACGATTGCCGTGACGGATTGGTTCACACCGCACGACCAGGCCACGCTCAGTGCGAACGACCAGGACATTGGCACTGGCGGACCCGTGTTGATGCCCAGCACGAACATCTTCGTCGGTCTCGGCAAAACCGGCGCGATGTACGTGATCGACCGCAATGATTTCGGCGGTTTCGCAATTGGCGCCGACACCAACATCGTGCAGGTGTTCAACCCTGTGCCCGGCACGTGTTGCATCGGACAATCTCCCGTCTACTGGAACGGGCCGACGAACCAGTTCATCTACACATGGACCGGCAGCGACGTGATCAAGGCGTTCAAGTTCAATGGATTCACCTTCCAAACCACGCCGTTGTCCCAGGGCAGCACAACACAATCGCGTCCCGGCGGCACTTCCCTTTCCGCCAACGGAAATCTCGCCGGAAGCGGCATCGTGTGGGGCATCGAGTCCGGCAGCGGCGGCACCGTGCACGCCTACGACGCGACAAACGTCTCGCACGAACTCTGGAACAGCCAGCAAAACTCCGGCCGCGATTCGCTCGGCAGCTACGTCAAGTTCGCCTCCCCCACCATCGTCAATGGCAAGGTGTACGCGCCGACCGGCGCCAATAAACTGGTCGTGTACAGTTTGCTCGGCACACCGTATCAAATCTGGCGGCAGCAGAATTTCACCACCGCCGAGCTGACCAACTCCGCCATCAGCGGCGACTTCGCCGATCCCGACGGCGACGGTATCCCAAACCTGATGGAGTACGCCTTGGGACTTAATCCCAAGGTCGCGAGCGTCAACGGTCTGCCCGTGGTCGGCCTTCAAAACGTCGGCGGGACGAATTATCTGGCCGTCACCTACAAACAGGTCCTGTTCGCCACGGACATTTCCTACACGGTGCAGGTCTCCGGCGACTTGATGACGTGGAACTTCGGCGCCGGGTACACCCTGCAGTCCGGGCCGGCCATCGACAATGGCGATGGGACGGAAACCGTCACGTTCCAGGACGTGGTCCCCGCCGATGGCACGCTTGCGAGATTCATCCGCCTCGAGATCAGCCATCCTTGAGCCCCGGTCAGCGAAGCGCCGGCGCGATCAACAATCCGATCGCGTAGGTGACGATCGCTTCACCCAGGCCGACGACCGTCATCTCCGCACCGCTCTTCAGCCATGACCGGCCCGTGACCAGCACCTTCGACGCGCCGACGGCGAAATGCGCCGCCGTGCTGATGATGAAAGACGCGATCAATGCCGTCGTGCCCGTCATCCAGAAAAACGGAATGACCGGGATGAACGCCCCCATCGCCGTGCTCACCGAGGCGCTGACCGCCGCCTTCCACGGATTCGGAAACGCCCGGTCGGACAGGCCGAGTTCCTCGTGGGCCAGCGTCTTGAGAAGTTGTTCGGGTTGCTCCGCCAGCCGCGTGGCCATCATCTTCGACTCTTCCGCAGAGAACCCTTTTAACTGGTAGAATAACTCCATCTCTTCCCGTTCCTCGTCGGGCGAAGCCTCGATCTCGTGGCGTTCGTGCTCGACTTCCGATTCGTAAATCTCGCGCTCGGATTTCGTCGCCAGGTAGGCCCCGCTGCCCATTGACAACGCTGACGCAATCCCCGTCGCGATCCCGCTCAACAACACGAATTTGCCGTTCACGCTCGTCGCACCGGCCACTCCGCTGACCACGCCAAACGCCGCGCCCAATCCGTCGTTGATTCCGTAAATCGCCTGCCCGATCCAGCCGCC
>CAZAQZ010000104.1:7048-8535 GCA_964487175.1 uncultured Verrucomicrobiota bacterium
ACGCCGAGTTCACGCAACCGGACCGCCCAATTGGTCGCGTGCTTGTCCTCGGCCTCCGCGAGCCGCCGAAGAATGTCGCGCCGCTCGGTGTTGGGTTCGCGTTCCGCCAGCGCGCGATAGGTCCGCGCGCTGCCCATCTCATCGCGCCACGCCTTCTTCAATCCGGAGATCAATTTGTCCCGATCCGTCATCGCTTCTCCGCGTACCCCTGGCGGTAACCGTCCCAGAAATCATTGGATGACGATGTGCCCTCCGCGTAGTTCGGGGCGATCTTCGCCCGATCTGCGAAGTTCGGGTCCCGATGATCGTACAGGCCGGCGTCCTTGTCCGTCTTGCCATAATTCTGACCGGCCCCGTATCCCTCGTTCCACGCCGCGCTGCGGTGAGATTGTTTGCCGGAAACGGACTCCATCAGAATGTAGAGGAAGTTGTGGCCATTCAACGCCGGCAGAGGGATCAGGAACAGGATCAGAAGCAAGATATCGACCACGCCGTACCTCAGCATCGGCGGCATTTTGAATAGCGGCTGCGGTTTCGGCTTTTGGGGCAGAGGCGGAACCGACTCGTACCCGGCCTGCTGGTTGGCATCCACAGGCGACAAGGTTTCAGCGCCGGTTTTCACGCGGATCTTTGGACGCAAGCGCACGCGCTCGTTGCAATTCGGACAAACGACGTTTTGATCTGCCATGGCCGAGAACGTTTCCAGTTCCGCGTTGCATTTCGGGCAAATGAACGGATTCAGCGGCTTTTGCTCGCCGCCGGCTTGCAGCGGCAGCAGTACCTCTTTCCTGCAGGAAGGACAATCAATCAATTCCCCCTTCATGTCGCCCGTGAATTTCAACATCTGCTGGCAATGGGGACATTGATGGATAATCACCAGCTTGGGAACCGCCGTCCCCGCCTTGCACTTCGGGCAATGGGTGGTCATTCCGGCGCCGGAATCGTCTGAAACGAGATTGTTCCCGCATGTCTCGCACTTGAAGAAAATGTCTGCCATGTCCTCGCCTACCCGGATGATACAGTTCCGTCCCCAAATGACAATCCGTTTCCCAATGGCCCCGTGGACCAGGCCTCATAAAAATTTTAAACCTTAACTAGGCTTAACTGGCCTTAATTGAGCGATTGATTCTGAGCCCTCCCTGGTTCGACTCACGGTCAAGTTCTGACATTTTGTCACGCCTGAAGCCTTTCAGAAAAAGTTTTTTTACCTTCCGTAGGGTTCCGTACGCTTCCATAGCCTGCATTTTGGCGGCCTGTCCGCCGAAGCGTTGGCGCAGGCGCGTCGCCTCCGCATTGTAGGGCAACCGCCCCGGTTGCCGCCGTATCCGCGTGTCCGCCATAGGCCTTGCGAAGGCGGAGGCCCATCGGCTCGCAATCTTATGTACGGTGCATCCATAAATCGCGTTCACATTATGCGACATGGATACTATCCTGTCAACATGATTTCCATTGCGGGCCGGCGACCAAGTCTGCAGTCGCGGCGCTGC
>CAZAQZ010000105.1:0-8508 GCA_964487175.1 uncultured Verrucomicrobiota bacterium
CGGGGAAAGCCCCTCGATGTGGTCGACATCCGGTTTCTGGAGCTGTTCCAGGAACTGACGGGCATAGGCGGACAGGCTTTCGACGTACTTGCGCTGGCCCTCGGCGTAAATGGTATCAAACGCGAGACTGGACTTGCCCGACCCGCTCAGTCCGGTGATGACGACGAGCTTCTCCCGGGGCAGGCGGAGGTTGATATTCTTGAGGTTATGCTCGCGCGCCCCGGTTATGATGATGGCATCTTTAGCCATGGTAAATAGGCAATTTTGAGACAACTCCAAAGGAATGAGTATAGCAGAGAATTTGACTAATCCCAGAACAATCGCAGGGGGGAGGCACTGGCACAACCCCTGCTTAAATCAAGCCTGCCGTGGCAAGAGCCCCGGGAAAACAGGGAAACAATCAGTAGGAATCAATACATGGACGCAACCGCAGCCGAGTTTCATCCGGAAATCATGAAAGACAGCGACAAGAATCTTGAGCAACTGCAGAAGCAGTTGGAAGCGCTGCACCAAAACCTGCGCACGGTCCGCCATGCGATCAACAACCACGTCGCCGTCCTGATGGCGATGGCCGAATTAAGCCAGCGAAATCCCGCCCAGTGCCAGAAGCTCAGCCAGCTCTGCCTGGAAAAGGCCCCGCAAATTGCCGCGGCCATCGGTGGATTCGCAGAGTTGTTCGATGGCGCACTGAGCCTGAACGGTGAAGTGGACAGCCAGTCCGCCTCGCGTCATTAAGCAGGCGCAGCGTTGCGCTTCTGGCGTGCAAGGCGCTGCTTTGCCCGGCCAGCAAACCGTTAGCAACGCGATGACTGACACACCCAACTCCGTTTCGCACGAGCCTCCCCACGAGGCGGCATCCACGGACCCGCTGAAGGCCGAATTCATTGCCAATGTCAGCCACGAATTACGCACCCCCGTCCACGCCATCATCGGATACACCGAGCTTCTCCTGGAAGACGTGTACGGCGAGTTGACGGATGAACAGTCCGCCACGGTCACTTACATCCGCGACAGCGCCAACGATCTGCTGAGCCTGATCACCAACCTGCTCGACATCTCCAAGATAGAAAGCGGACAAACCGACCTGATTCTCAGTACCTTTGACCTGCGCGACCTGATCGGCGAAGTGTTCGGCCAGTTGAAATCACTGGCCGATGCCAAACGGCTCACCTTTGTTTCAAAGGTGCTCGTTGAAAACACCACCATGCGCACCGATCGCGCCAAGTTGAAACAGGTGCTGGTGAATCTCCTGGGCAACGCGCTTAAGTTCACCAACCACGGCAGCATCACCGTCACCGTGACGGAACCAGCGCCGGCCGGATCGACTGCCGCTTCAGCCCGCGACCATTTGTTGATCAGCGTACAGGACACGGGGATCGGGATTCCTGCCGACAAGCTTGTCAGGGTCTTCGAGAAATTCTACCAGGTGGACGGTTCCACCACCCGCGCCCATGAAGGCACTGGCCTGGGGTTGTATATCTCCAAACAATTGCTCGATTTGCTGGCCGCGAAGATCGAGGTAAGCAGCGCGGCAAATCAAGGCGCCTGTTTCACGATCAATCTTCCCCGGAGTTTCGAGGAAATCGCCGGCATCCACCGGTTGCGCGATCGCCTCGCAGCCGCCCGCGCGACGACCGGCACCGAGTTGGCCGACGGCAAGCCTCTGGTCCTCGTCGTCAGCGACAATCCCGACATCGGGCGCATCCTTTCCGACGGGCTTGGTTCCGCCGATTACATCGTGCGCATCACGACGGCCGACAACGATACCGTGGCGCTTGCCAAAAAACTCCGGCCGCTGGTCATTTTGTTGAATGCCGAAGCTTCCGCGTCCGCGTTTTGGTCGGTGTTCCAGGAACTCAAGTCGCAGCCTGAAACGAAGGACATCCCCGTCATCTTCCTCGGCGAAAACGTCGGGCGCGGCCTGGGTGCACCGTTGACCGTTGCCTCGCCGCTGGACCGCCGCGACGTGCTGCGTAAAATTCGCACGGCGACCAGCACCAGCAAGAAGAACGTGTTGATCGTCGACGATGATGAGACGTTTCGCGAGTTGCTGAAGCTCGCGCTGTCCGAGGAGGGCTACCAGATTTCTGAAGCAAGCAACGGCAAGGAAGCCATCGAGAAGTTGAATGCCGTCAAGCCGGATTTATTGCTGCTCGATTTGAACATTCCTGAAATCGATGGCTGGGGCGTGACCCGTTACATCACGCAGCATCCGGAACTGGAGAACGTCGAGGTGCTCGTGATCTCGGGCGACCCGTTGAATGCCAGCGAGACCGCCGCAATCCGCGACAGCTCCAGCGGGTTTATTTGCAAGGCGGATTTCAAGGTCAACACCGTTCTCGAAGCCGTGGCCGGATTGCTGGAGGTGCATTGATATGCCACATCTCCTGCTCGTCGAAGACAACCAGCACATCCAGCGCATTTATTCCGCCAAGCTGGAGATGGAAGGATTCAAGGTCACCACCGCCGAGGACGGCGTGCAAGGGCTGGCGCTGGCCGCGTCCTGCCCCCCCGATATCATCCTGCTCGACATCATGTTGCCGAAGATGGACGGGTTTGACGTGCTGCAACGGATGCGCGACGACGCGACGCTGCGCCAGATCCCCGTTTACATCCTCTCCAACAGAGGCTGGGCCGAGGATGTCCAACGGGCGCTCGCGCTGGGCGCGCGCCAGTTTTTCAGCAAGGGATCATCCAGCGTGCAGCACATTGTGACGCAAATCCGCACCGAGTGCGGATTCAAAAAGGTGATGATCATTTCGCCGAATATCATGTCGGCAAAAGTCCTTCGCTCCGCCCTTGAGCATCCCCGGATTTTGTGTGCCGCGAATACAACCCTGATGGAAGCGGCGGGCGCGATTGAACGGGGCGCGCCGGATTTGGTCGTTCTCGATGCCAGAAATATCACGTCCCAAATCCTGTCCGTTTTACAGCATCTCCACTCAAACACCGTGACCAGCGCCATCCACGTCATCGCCGTGACTGACGAGCCGGACAAAATCCAGCGCGCGGATGAATACGTGCCTAGCGCGCAAATCGGCGCCGGTCTGATGCACGTTGTCCTGAAATGGCTGGGATTGACCGACGCTGCGGAACCCGTCGCGGTCGCTCACGCACCCCTCGCCTGACGCGTTTACGCGGACTCGACTCGCCTTCATTCTTGCCCTAGTATCATCCGGCATGTGTCTTCGCCGGCATGTGTTTCTTGCGTTCGTGCTTCTGATCATCGTCACAGCCGGGTTGATGATCGGCGCGATGCGGCAGGAGAATGCAACGGTTGACGAAACCGTGGTTCTCGGCGCAGGGTACAGTTATTGGCTCGGGTATCGTTACCACCTTGACTGCGAACACCCTCCCTTGGCGCAATTGGTTGCCGCCCTGCCGGTGAAGCTGATCGACCCAAAAGTCCCTGCCTACGGCATCCAGCTCCTTGACGGCCACATGCTCGCAGAAACGAGTGAACGCTGGGATTGGTGGGAGGGTGGTGAACCGCTGCTCACCCGCGAGCTTTTCCCTCGCGGCCCGGATTTTTACCATTATGCCTACAGCGAACAGACGCTGTTTGGGGGGGGCCTTATTTACGGCGGACAAAACGATGCAGAGAAGCTGATGTTTTGGGGGCGCATTCCGGAAGTGGTGCTGACGCTGTTGACGGGCCTGCTGGTGTTCCTCTGGGCGCGACGGATGCAAGGCGACGCGGCCGGATTGCTGGCGGCATCCATGTTTCTGCTCAACCCCGTCGTCCTGTCCTACGGCCACATCATTCAGACTGACATCGGCATGGCGCTGACTTTTTCGTTGGCGGTTTGGACGTTCGCGCAACTGCTCGAAGCGCCTGTCATGCGCAAGGCAGTGTGGGCGGGCTTTGCCTTGGGACTGGCGCTGGTAACCAAATATACGGCCATCATTCTCGGACCGACATTCCTCGTGCTGTGGTTGCTGCATCACTGGCGGCATCGGAACGCGCGGTCTTTGGGCTGGAAATACCCCCTGGTGGTCGGAGCCGTCGCCTATGGGATAATCCTATTGATCTACTTCCAGCTTTGGGCTCCGGCTCCGCCCATCGACCCGGCGCGCGCGGCCAAGCTGGCCGTGCCCTCCTGGTTTCTCGCGTTGCGTCCCATCCTGATCCCTGCGGAGTATTTCAAGGGACTGGCGATCCAATTGCAGCGCGTGGCGACCGGTAATAACGCTTATTTGAACGGCACATGGTCGTATTCCGGCTGGTGGTATTATTTCCCGCTGGCGTTTGCGTTTAAAACTCCCCTGCCATTTTTGGTTTTTACGGTTGCAGGAGTTATCCTCCTGGTGCGTTGGCATCGGGAAGCGGCCTTTGTCGAAGCGGCCGCCTGGGCTGGCGCCGCTACCTATATGCTATGTGTGATGCACAGCAAGGTGGACATTGGTGTGCGCCACATTCTTCCCGTGTACCCGCTGGTCTCAATCGGCGCAGCCTGCGCGTTGAGCAGGACAACCGGACACATGACAACCGCTGTCCAAAAGTTTGTGCGTTGGGCCATCGCCGCCCTGCCTGTGGCGGGTCTTATCAGCACGCTGCTGGCGTATCCTTTTTTTATTTGTTACATGAATCCGCTGGCGGGCGGCCCGGAACACGGTTACGAGCACCTGCTCGATTCCAATTATGATTGGGGGCAGGATGTCATCCGGCTCAAGAAGTTCCTCAACGAGCGCAGCATCGGCAAAATCTATCTCCAATACTTTGGCACCCAAGACGCCATTGACTACTACAAAATTCCCTATGAATTCGTTGATGCCGATGCCGCCAGAAAGATCCAGCAAGGGACTCTCGTCGTGAGCGTCGAGGCACTCATGCGTCCGGAATGGCAATGGCTTCGCGATTCACGCCAGCCCATTGCCCGCGTGGGCTACACGCTGTTTGTGTATCAGATCGGGAGTCAATAAAATCGACAGATCCAAGCAAGCAGCGAGAACCTCAACTGGTCGAGGCGCTCAACTCTTCCAGCCGTTCCTCGATGGTGACCGCAGTGGACTGCACCCGGCAGAGGTGCGCGTACAGCCCGTCCGCCGCCATCAATTCCTCATGCGTGCCGCGCTCGATGATACTGCCCGATTTCAGCACCAAAATCTGGTCCGCATTGCGCACCGTCGACAACCGGTGCGCGATGACGAAGCTCGTGCGATGCGCCATCAACCGCTCCAGCGCCTCTTGAATCAGTTTTTCCGTCGCCGTGTCCACGCTCGCGGTCGCCTCGTCCAATATCAAAATGGGCGGGTCCTTCAACAGCGCCCGCGCGATGCTCACCCGCTGCTTTTCGCCGACGCTCAGTTTAACGCCGCGCTCGCCCACGCGCGAATCGTAGCCTTCGGGCAGACGCGTGATGAATTCATGACAGTTCGCCGCCTCAGCCGCCGCGATCATCTCCTGTTCGCTCGCGTCCAACCGGCCATACAAAATGTTTTCGCGGATCGTCCCATTGAACAGAAACGCCTCCTGCGAGACCACACCAATCTGCCGCCGCAACGACTCCAGGGTCACGTCCCGAATGTCATGCCCGTCGATCAGCACGCTGCCGCGCGTCACGTCGTAAAACCGCGGCAGCAAATTCACAATCGTTGACTTGCCGGCTCCCGTTGGTCCCACCAGCGCAATCGTCTCGCCCGGTTCCGCCCGGAGGTTGATCTCGTGCAACACCGGCAAATCACTGCGATACTCAAAACCAACCGCCCGATACTCGACCTCGCCTCGCACGCGGCTGGGCAAGTCGGTCGCGGCCTTTCTTTCGCCCACTTCCACAGGGGCGTCCAGAATGTCAAACACCCGTTCTCCCGCAGCCCGGCCGGCCTGGAACATCTGGTTCAACCCATTCAACTGCCGGACGGGATCGTAAAACATCGCCAGATACCACAGGAACCCGACGAACTGGCCGAGCGTCAGCCGGTCCGCAATCACCGCGCGGCCGCCAAACCACAGCACAATCACGTACCCCAGCGCCCCGCAAAACGTCATCACGGGGGAATAGACCGACCACGCGCTCATCACCTTGAGCGTGGCCGTCCGCAGTTCATTCGCCTTCTGCTCGAACCGGCTCAGTTCATGCGGCTCGCGCCCGAAGCTTTTGATCTGGCGAATGCCCTGCAGATTGTCATGCAGCAACGCGTTCATCGACGACGTTGCCTGCCGCACCAGCCGGTACCGCTTGTGCGCCGTCATCGTGTAGATCATCGCGCCGGCTGCCAGCAGCGGAATCGGCACAACCGCCAGCGCCGCCAGGGTCGGGTTGAACCGAAACATCATGTAGCCGACACCGATGATCGACAAAATCGCCACCGTCCCCTGCTCGATCCCGTCGATCAACACGCGCTCCACAGAATTGACATCATCGATGACGCGGGTCATCAGGTCGCCCGTCGCGCGCTGGTCGTAGTAATTCACCGACAACCGCTGCAGCTTGTCGTAGAGATCGCGCCGTAGATCGAAAATCACCCGTTGCTCAAATCGATTGTTCAGTTGAAGACGCAGCACGCTGAACACGTCGCGCAGGAAAAACGACAGCAGCACCAGGCCCGTCAGCCCGAGCAACAGTTCGCCCCGTTTGGCGCGGATGACTTCATCAATGACCATCTGCGTCAGTTTCGGGATCGCGATGGCGGCCAGCGTCGACAGAATGGCGCACAGAATCGTGCCCACAGCGAACCAGGGATAACGGCGGACGTAACTGAAGATGCGGGAAAAGATTTCCCCCGCATTCCTGCGTTTGGCCACCATTGTCTCGTCGTTGTCCGTGTCGTGCTTGATCATTACCTCACAGAATAACCCATTTCCCGCGCCGATGCACGCAGGGAAACGTCCCGAAGCGCGAATGTGTCCATCCTCACCTTTTTGTTTGCGTTTCGGCTGTGTGTTTGAAAATATGCCGCCCAGCTAGGGGGCTTTGCATGCGATTCACTTTGTTTATGACGCCGGCATTTCGCCGCGCCATCCTGGCTGCGAAATAAAACAACAACAATCAGCACCCATAACCGGAGGGTAGACCATCATGGGCATGATCAAAGAATTCAAAGAGTTCGCAATGCGCGGCAACGTCGTGGATATGGCCGTCGGTATCATTATCGGCGGCGCGTTCGGCAAAATCGTCACCTCCATGGTCAACGACGTGATCATGCCGCCCATCGGCAAAGCGATGGGCAACGTCAACTTCGCCGACCTCTACTTCAATCTCGACAGCAGCAAGGGCCCCTTCAAGTCGCTGGCCGATGCCAAGGCCGCCGGGGCGGCAGTCATCGCCTACGGATCATTCATCAGCACGGTGATCGATTTCATCATCGTCGCCTTCTGCGTGTTCATGATGATCAAGGTCATGAACTCCATGACCAAGAGGCTTTCCGCCCCTGCCCCTGCCGCCGAGCCGACGAACAAGGAATGCCCGTTCTGCTTCAGCTCCATCCCGATCAAAGCCACGCGTTGCCCCAACTGCACATCGGAAATCAAGAAGTAGTTCAACGCGTCCGCATTCGCTCCAATATCAGCGAATCGGACGTTGCCTTGACATATTCGCTTATGCGAATATATTGTCACCATGCGCAAGCAACGGGTCTTGTTCCTCTGCACTGGAAATTCCTGCCGAAGCCATATGGCGGAAGGATGGCTGCGGAAGTTGGGCGGCGATTCCTTTGACGTGTTCAGCGCGGGGTCCAAACCCGCAGGCTATGTGCATCCGCTGGCGATCAAAGCCATGGACGAAGTCGGCGTGGACATCTCGCGGCACGCATCGAAGTCATTGCAGGAATTCATCGGGCAACCGTTCGATTACGTGATCACGGTTTGCGACAACGCCCGCGAGGCGTGTCCGGCGTTTCCCGGCGCAGGGAACCAATTGCATTGGGGGTTCGACGATCCAGCGCACGCGCAGGGCACCGACGAAGAGAAGATGCGCGAGTTCCGCCGCGTGCGGGATGAGATTCAGGATCGCCTCCGCAAATTTCTTCCGGCCCGAATGAGCCATGGATAAACCGAACCAGCTTTTCAAGGCGTTCTCCGACGAAACGCGTCTGCGGATTCTGAATCTGCTGGCGCAACGCGCACATTGCGTGTGCGAATTTCAAAACATCCTGCGCGTGCCGCAACCAAGGATTTCGCGGCATCTGGCCTATTTGCGGCGCTCGGGGCTCGTCGACGTGAGCAAGTGCGGCAAGTGGGCGACGTATTCCCTGGCCAAACCCCGCAACAATGTACATGCGGCATTGGTGCACTGTATCAAAGGCTGCTTCTGCGATGTCGAGTTCCTGCAACGGGACATTGCGCGCGCGCGCAAGATGAAACCGGTGATTTGCAAATGAGCGAACACATTTCCCGCAAACTGTCCTTCCTCGACCGTTACCTGACCTTGTGGATCTTTCTGGCGATGGGCATCGGCGTCAGCACGGGCTATTTTCTCCCCGGCACGCAGGGATTCATCAACCAATTCCAGGTGGGCACCACCAACATCCCCATCGCCATCGGCTTGGTGCTGATGATGTACCCGCCGC
>CAZAQZ010000106.1:0-8494 GCA_964487175.1 uncultured Verrucomicrobiota bacterium
ATCTAACGGATTGCCCTTAATAACACGCAGCTCAATCGTAAGGCTCCCTGGATGCGGAACGCTCAATTGCAATTTCTTCCAATGGTGTGCGGCAAGATTCATTCGGGCGTTGCATAGCTCTCCCGCCGCGATCCGAAGAGGAAGTGGGGCCAGTCCGCTCTTTCTCGTGGCGTTGGGGATCAAGGGGAAGTGGTGATCCGCCTTCGCCAAGGCTTCCTCCTTCGCCCGGTGCTACGGCGGACGCGACGGCGGGCAGGGTAGTGAGGCAAAACGGAAGGCGGGACGCTGCCGGGCGAATACGAAGCGGAGACGACGAGATGCTTCGACAAGCTCAGCATGACAGAGAGGGGGAGACGACCGGACGCGGGGTGATCGCGCCATGAGCCGCCATTCACTGGCTGGATCGCGCGTGGGCCAGAGCTGTTTTTGCCGCGGCGTAATCCGGGTTGATCCGGAGCGCTTGCTCCCAATGGCCGATGGCTTCCTGGACTCTGCCCAGCTTGTACAACACGACGCCCAGGTTGTACTGCGCTTGGGCGTAATCAGGTTTAATCCGGAGCACCTGCTCATACTGGCTGGCCGCCTCATCGAGTTTGCCGGTTTGCGCCAGAAGATTTCCCAAATTGTTGTGGACGTCGGCGTAGTCCGGCTTGAGTTTCACCGCTTCCTGGTAATGCTGGATTGCTTCCTGGAGTTTGCCCTGCTGCGTGAGGGCCAAGCCCAAGCTGTAATGCGCCGGCTCATTCGCGGGCCTGATTCGCAATGACTGCTCAAACTGCCCGACCGCTTCGTCGAGGTTCCCAGCCTGTGCCAGGAGGCCTCCGAGGTCAATGCGGGCATCGGCGTTACGATTAACGCCCGCCAACAGGTTGAACGCCACCGAGAAGGCCAGGAGCAGACCCCAAATCCAGCGCGCGGCGCGCCGCCTGACGGGCTGATGGGCCAGTGCGCGTTCCAAACCGAGGATGCCAGTCACGGCCAGCAACAGCAACGCCGGCAGGAATTCCACCTCGTAGCGGACAGACGCGGCGGAGAACAGGCAAATGGTCAACGCACAAATTCCAAAGAGCAAGACCACCGCCGTCACAAACCCGTGGAGGACGAAGCGCGATTCCGGTGAGCGGTCGCGCCAGGCCAGCTTCGCGGCCAGCACCAGCCAAACGACCGGAACGCAGGTCAGAACGCCATACGGAGATTCAATTTCCCCATAGCCTGCCGGCAAAGAGGGCGTCGTAATTTCCTGCACAAAGGGAAAACGACAGGTCCAGCGGGCTGGCTGCAGAAAATGGACCCGCAAATTGAACCAGAGGTAATCCAGGCTGAAGTATTGCCGTGCGTCCTGATGGTTTGCGTCCAACGCGTAGCGTAGGCCGAATTCGAACGGACTGCCGAATCGCAGATCGTTGTAAAGCATCAACCCCAATCCGATCAGCGTAATCGGAATCACCGCCGCCACGAGCGGGGACCCAATCGATTGACGTTCACGCCACGCCTGGGACACCGGTACGAGCAGAATGACCGCGCCAAAAAGCAAATTGGGCCGTGCCGCAACTGCCAGCCCGCAGGCCACACTTGCCGCCGCCAGCCACCAGCACCGCCGCTTCGGTTCGTGAAGCGCGCACCAGATCGCAGCCAGCGTCAGCATCATCAGCAGATACCCACAACTTACTGCCACTTCGTAAATCTCGCATCGCGCCAACAGCACCGGCACGAATGTCGCCAACCCGAGCGCCAGCGCGCAGGCCGCCACCACCCCGACGCTGACTTCCGCAAAGTAACGCCGCCACATCGCGCGCAACAATCCCACGCTGACCAAAAAACCGAGGGCACAAAAGAGCGCCGTCGCTTGCCACTGGAATAGATAATGACCGGTCAGCACGACATAAGGCCAGAACAGGATCAGGGCCGGCGTTACTCCGAAATAAAGGTAGAGCCGGCCCTTGTAGTAGCTCATGTCGTGCATCCCGTCACGCAACCGATAGGGAAGATTCGCAGCCGGATCGTAGGGGTCGGCGAGCTTCGCGAACTCCGGCGGAATTTCCTTTTTAAGGTTGAGCTGGCCGGAGCGAAACGCTTGCACCAGTAAATTGTAATAGGAATCGGCTGCGTTCCGGGTCACCGATTCCATCGCGACCGAGTGGCCGGCCAGGTACGTGTCAATTGCGATGACCAGCACGCACACTGTCCCCAGGACCGCGCACGGCATCCACCGGGACTTTTGGCGGGGCGGTTCTGGCTCTCTGCGATCGGGGCTGCTGTCGGTCATCGCTGGCACAATGCCCGAAACGCTCGCGGTCGGGCAAACGAAAACCCACTCCCGTCCATTGTAATTCTTGCCGCAACCTGAACAATCTGCCAATATGACCGTCCAAGGAGGTGCATGAGACGGGCTTGGTTTATCATCCTGGCGTTGGTGTTCGTCGCAGCCACGACGGACGAGAACCGGTTGTATCGCGTGGCGGAGGCGGCGTTCAATGACCGGCTCTACGATGTCGCCGAAAAACAGTTCGGCGAGTTCGTCCAAAAATTCCCGGAATCGGAGCGGGCCGATAACGCGCAGTTGTTCGAGGCCGAAGCGCAGGTGAACCAGGGCAAGTCGGCGGCGGCAATCCAGACGCTGCAGGACGCGTTGAAGAAGTGGCCGGACAAACAGCCGGACGCGGTTCGGTTCTGGCTGGCGGAAGCGCTGGCGCGCGACGGCCGGTTTGCCGAGGCAGCCGTGGAATACTCCGAGGTGACCCAGCAATTTTCCCACAGTCCGTATCGCCCGCAGGCGGTGTACGGGCTGGCGTTTGCGCAGTTGCGTCAAAACCAGATGGACGCGGCGACCAAGACGCTGGATTTGCTGCCGAACCTCAACCCGAAGTCAGAGCTTGAGCAGGAGGCGGAATTGTTGCGCGGCCAGATTCTGCTGGCGCAGGAAAAATACGCGCAGGCCGACGCGGTGTTCAACGACGTGACGAAGCGGTTCCCAAACACGCGGTCGTTTTACCGGGCGCTGTACTGGCTCGGCCAGTCGGCGGCGGAACGCAAGCAGTACGACGACGCATTGAAGGCCTACAGTGCCGTGCTCGATTCGTTCAAGGCGAAACCGAACAAGCCGGTGGACGCGCAGTCGGCGGCGGAGACGTGGTTCGCCTCGGGCTGGGCCTATTGGAACACGGAAAACTTCGACAGCGCCGCGGACGCATTTTCGTCGGCGTTGAACAGCGCCCAGACCCCGAAACTCAAGCGAGATGCACTATTAAAGCTCGGCGAATCGTATGTGAAGGCGGGCAATCTCACCAACGGCGTGACGAACCTGCAGGAATTTCTCAAGGCGCATCCGAACGATCCGCTGGCCGACGAGATCCAGATGGCGATCGCACGGTTGTGGTTCGGGCATGAAGATTACGAGGCGGCGCTGCCGGAGTACGTTCAGCTCATCACCCGGTATCCGCAAAGTCCGCTGGTTGTGCAAGCCAATCTGGATGCGGGCTGGAGCGCGTCGAAACTCGGCAAGAACGATGACGCGCTGAAGTTTTTCCAGCAGGCGTTCACGCTGGCCAAGGACGACCGGACGGCTGCGGAAGCCTTGTTCAAGGTGGCCGATACGCAATTCACGCTCGACCAGTACGCCGACGCTGTGGCCAGTTATCAGCGGCTCATCGGCACCTATCCGGAAACCAAAATGCTCGACCGCGCGATGTTCCAGCTCGGCGAAGCGTATCGCCAGTTGCGCAATGCCGACGGCGCGATCGCCACGTTCACGTCGCTGGTGAAACAATTCCCGACGAGCCCGTTTGCGCCCGAAGCACAGTTTGCGATCGGCCAGATCGCGGTCGCGGCCGGCAAGGAAGAGGACGCCCGCGCGGCGTTCGGCGATGTCGTCAGCAAGTTTCCTGACAACGAATGGGCGAAGAAGGCGGCGCTGTCGATTGGCCAGTCATTTTTCCGGGAGGGCAGATACGACAAGGCGCTGGCCGAGTTTGAGAAATGCATGACGGCCGGACTTGATTCCGAGCTGGCGCAACAGGCGTTCTACAGCAGCGGATTGTGTTACGCGAAGAAGGGTCAGTCGGACAAGACGCTGGGGGACTTTACGGATTTCCTCAAGAAGAACCCGCAGGCGACATTGGCGCCGGATATCCAGTTTTGGATTGGCGATTATTATCAGGGTAAGAAAGATTACGCGAAGGCGCAGGAACAATTTCAATCTCTGGTGGAGGCGTATCCGGACAGCAAGCGCGCCGATACCGCGCAATACTTTGCGGCGCGCGCCGCGTACTCGCGCCAGGATTACAAGGCGGCGATCGATTTGTTCGAAGCGTTGTTCAAGAAATTCCCCGATTCCTCATGGCGCTGCGCTGCGCGGTTCGCCCAGGGCGATGCGCTGGTATCGCTCGGACAATTCGCCGATGCGCAGTTGATGTTCGACAATCTGGTGCAGCAATTCCCCGATTGCGATCTGGTTTGCGAGGCGCAGGGCAGAAAGGGGGATTGCCAGTACACCCTGAACCTGTTCGACGAAAGCATCGTGAGTTATCAGAAAGCGCTGGATTGCACCCATGATACGACGATGCGCAACCAGGCGCTGTACAAGATTGGACAGAGCTATGAAAAAGCGGGCAAACTGGAGGACGCGCTGCCGTTTTACACGAAACCGATGTACGAGGCGGCGGTGGACGCCGATTTGAACGCGCCGCCCGAGCGGTTTTGGTCCTGCAAAGCCGGGTACGCTGCGGCAGGCGTCAAGGAACAGCTGGAACAATGGCGGGATGCGATTACGCTTTACCAGAAGCTGGTGGAATACTGTCCTGAGATGAAACCGGTGGCCGAAGACCGCATCCGGAAGATCCGGGTGGCGCATGGGATTCTTTTCTAACTGGCGCAGAATGAGCTTTATATGCATATTGGGGTGTAATTTGAACTTGGAAGTTTTCCGGCAATTCGTTATGCAAGGACGGAATCGATGCTGATCTGGATGTCCAGAGGCGGGCCGTTGATGTGGCTCATTCTGTTGGATGGGCTGCTGGCGGTCGGTGTGTTTCTGGAGCGATGGTTGTACTACCACCGCGCCCAAATCCATGTGACGGATTTCGTCAACGGCATCCGCAACTCCCTCAAACGCGGCAACGTCATCGAAGCCATCGCCACGTGCGATGAGACCCCTGGCCCCGTCGCGCATGTAGTGAAGGCCGCGCTGATGAACCACGACCGCAGTCGTGACGAAATCCGCGAAGCGGTCCAGGATGTCGCCCGCCGGGAAGTGACGCGATTGGAACGGCGGCTGGTTGTGCTGGCCACGGTGGCCCAGGTCACGCCGCTGATCGGGTTTTTGGGCACGGTGCTGGGAATGATCCAGATGTTCAAGGTGATTCAGGAAACGCAATTGCCCAATCCCGGTCAACTGGCGGGCGGCGTGTGGGAGGCGTTGCTGCCGGCAGCCGGTGGACTGATGGTGGCGATCCCCGCGTACGTTGCTTACAATTATCTCGTCGGCCGCGTGCAGCATCTCGTCCAGGACATGGAATGGGCCGCCAATGACATCGTCGGTTTCCTCACGCGTCAGGACCAGGGAGAGCACAACAGCACACCCATCGTCGCGATCAAATGACGTTCAAGACAAACTGCGAAATCGTCAAGGGCGGCGTCGACACCGTCCCGTTGGTGAATATTGTTTTCCTCCTGCTGGTTTTCCTGATGCTAACGTCTCCCTACGTGCTGCAACCCGGCATTGGCGTCGTTTCCCTGCCCACATTCAAAGCACCGACGGCCTCTTCGTTTCAGGGCATCGTCGTGACCGTAACGCGGGACAACCTGCTGTTTTTCAACAACCAGGTCATCACGATGGACAAATTGGGGCAGGCTTTGCGGGAATCCGCCCAGAAAACGCGCGGCCAGGAACTCATCATCAAGGCCGACGGCCAGGTGTCGTACGGCACGATCGTGCAGATTGAGAGCATCGCGTTGGAGGCCGGCATTCCCGCGATCAATCAGGCCACAGGCCCCCCCATCTCAAGCCAACTCTCACCCCGGTGAGCCCATGGTGCTGACCAGGTTTCGCATGAGCGAGCGCCAGATTATGGCGCTGATTATGATCGCGTGTTTCGTTGCGTTCGCAGGCGCATTCTTCTACGTGGGCATGCGAAAAAAGGAGCAGACTCCCGATTTCCCTCAGCAACCCGTCGTCCGGTTGATGCCGCAACCGACCCCTTCGTCAGCAAGCAGGATCGAGTACATCCTGGCCGATCTGCTCGACCCGAGTTTGATGACGCTGCCGAGTGCGCACGGTTTCTCGCAGTCATTGTGGAGGCGGGAAGCGCCTTCGACGCGGCCCGTGTTGGAGGCCGACACGCATCCTATGTTTCTGGGGCTTCACGCGGAGACGAATTCCTCATCGCTGCTGGACCAGGCATCGCTTGTCGACGTGCTGAAAACGTCGGTTGAAAAATCCCCGGCCACGTCCGAAGAACCGTCTGGAATTGACGAGAACGAATTGGCCAAGCCACTGGATGGTTCCGCACTTGATACGCCCGGCCCGTTGGAAGGACGACGGATCCTTTCCGAGCCGGACCTGCCCGTCATCACCAGCGACGTGCATTTAAAGCCGACGCGCGTGCGCATTGCCGTGGCCACTGACGGCACCATCCGGTTTGCGGTCATTGATCGCTCGTCCGGGTCAGACGCGGCGGATGCCCAAGCGCTGAGTCTGGCTGACCGGATTCGATTTGAGCCGGACAAAGGGACGGACCCGATGGCGTTGACGTGGGGAGTCGTGAGATTCCTATGGGCGACAATTTCTTCTCCTGCAAAAACCAGCCAGACGGATGCGGTCCAGCCGTGACGGGTTGGCGTCGTTTCCACATTTAGTTGTTGTCTTCGCGGTTATGAACCGCTACATATAGTGATGGCGAGTAGCTAAACAGGGAAGTTCTCCTGACAGATTTTGGAATTCTTTGCAATCTCAGCGGAGGTTTTTAGTTTATGGGCATGTGGATTGGCCGCAACCGAAAAGCCCGGGTCACTTATGGATTTGACGAGATCGCACTGGTGCCGGGCGATGTGACGATCAACCCCAACGAAGTGGACACGAGTTTTCAGCTCGGACCACACAGGATTCGCGTGCCGATCATGGCCAGCGCGATGGACGGCGTGGTGGATGTGCAGTTCGCGATCGAAATGGGCAAGCTGGGCGGAATCGCGGTGTTGAACTTGGAAGGCGTGCAGACACGCTACAAGAATCCCGCCGAAGTCCTCGACAAAATCATCAACGTCGGCAAGGAAGAGACGACCCATTTGCTGCAGCGTATCTACACCGAGCCGATCCAGGAAGACCTGATCGCAGCGCGCATCAAGGAAATCAAGGATGCCGGCGTCCCGGCTGCAGTCAGTTCAATTCCGCAACGGGCCGAGCGCTTCGGCGCGATTGCCCAGGAAGCGGGCGCGGACATATTCGTCGTGCAATCCACCGTCTCGACCGTCCGCCACATTTCCAGCGAATACAAGACGTTCGATCTTGCCGCATTCTGCAAGAAAATGAAAATCCCCGTGATCATCGGCAACTGCGTGACCTACAGTGTGACGCTGGAGTTGATGCAGGCCGGATCCGCGGGCGTGTTGGTCGGCGTCGGCCCTGGCGCCGCGTGCACCACACGGGGAGTGCTCGGGCTCGGCGTGCCGCAAGTCACGGCGACGGTCGATTGCGCCGCGGCGCGCGATTATCATTTCAAGCAAACAGGCAATTACGTGCCGATCATCACCGACGGCGGCATGAGCAAGGGCGGCGACATCTGCAAGGCATTCGCCTGCGGCGCCGACGCGGTCATGATTGGCAGCGCGTTTGCCCGCGCGAAGGAAGCGCCCGGCAAGGGATATCATTGGGGCATGGCCACGCCACATGCGAACCTGCCGCGCGGGACCCGCATTAAAGTCGGCGTCACCGGTTCGCTCCGGCAGATTCTCTTCGGTCCCGCCGAACTCGATGACGGCTCGCAGAACCTGATGGGCGCTCTGGCGACATGCATGGGCAACGTCGGCAAACGCACTGTGCGCGAGTTTCAGGAAACCGAGATCATCATCGCGCCGGCCATCAAGACCGAGGGCAAGGTCTTCCAATCGGTCCAGGGCGTCGGCATGGGCAAGTGAGCGAGCAGATCATCATCCTGGATTTCGGCTCGCAGTACACACAGGTCATCGCGCGTCGTATCCGCGAGTGCAACGTGTTTTCCCAAATCCTTCGGTTTGACACGCCCGCGTCGAAACTCGCGGCGCTCAAGCCGAGCGGATTGATCCTCAGCGGCGGCCCGGCCAGCGTTTATGGCAGGAATGCACCACACTGCGACCCGGCGATTTGGAAGCTCGGCATTCCTGTGCTCGGGGTTTGTTATGGGATGCAGTTGATGGCGTATCAGCTCGGCGGCAAAGTCGAAAAAGGCGACAAACGCGAGTACGGCCACGCCGAAATCGAGATCACCCGCGAATCCGCGCTGTTTGAAGGCATGGACCACGTCCA
>CAZAQZ010000107.1:0-8486 GCA_964487175.1 uncultured Verrucomicrobiota bacterium
CCAATCCAGCTAATTACCCTGAAAAAACCATCAGTATATCTACTTACACAAAATTGGACCGTGCTCTTCGTTTGGTACGCCGGAGTGGATTTCTCGTCAATGGATTTATCAGGCGGCGCAAGAGGGTGGTGTCCGGCTGCCGCCGTTTCAATCCTTGCGTAGCACCGTGTCGTGCCGGCAGTTCGCGTCGTCAGGCTTTGGATAATCCAGCGTGTAATGCAGGCCCCGCGATTCCTTGCGCTGCAGCGCGCTCTCAATGATCAACTCGGCCACCATCGCCAGGTTGCGCAACTCGATCAACCCGGGCGTGACCTTGTAGTCCCAGTAGAATTGATTGATTTCGCGCTGCAAATTCTGGATGCGCGAACGCGCTCGCAGCAACCGCTTGTCGGTTCGCACGATGCCAACGTAATCCCACATCAACCGCCGGATCTCCTGCCAGTTGTGCGTGACCACAACCAGCTCATCGGGATTGGCCGCATCGCCGCTTTCCCATCGCGGGAGCTTCGGTAGTTCGGTCTTCAAACCGGCGGCCTTCGCTGTCGCCACCTGCGCCGCCCGATGAGCGATCACGAGCGCCTCGAGCAACGAATTGCTCGCCAGCCGGTTCGCCCCGTGCAACCCCGTGCAGCCCACCTCGCCCGCCGCCAGTAATCCGGGAATTTCCGTCTCGCCATCCACATTCGTCACCACGCCGCCGCATTGGTAATGCGCCGCCGGCACGACCGGCAACGGTTCCTTGGTCATATCGAAGCCGTACTCCAGACATTTTGCATAAATGTTCGGGAACCGCTTCTTAACGAACTCGGGGTCCTTGTGTGTGATGTCCAGATAGACGCACTCAGCGCCCGTCTTTTTCATCTCCGCATCGATGGCCAGAGCCACGATGTCGCGCGGCGCGAGATCGGCCATCGGGTGATACCGTTTCATGAACGGTTCCCCGTCCCTGCCGCGCAGTACCGCCCCTTCGCCGCGCACAGCCTCGCTGATGAGAAACGATTTCGCCTTCGGATGATACAGGCACGTGGGATGAAACTGGATGAACTCCATGTTGGCGATGCTCGCTCCCGCCCGGTACGCCATCGCCACGCCGTCGCCGCTGGCGATGTCCGGGTTGGTTGTGTAGAGATAGACTTTGCCCGATCCTCCCGTGGCCAACAGTGTGATCGGCGCGGCGAACACCTCGACGACGCTCCGTAACTCATCAAGCGCGTAGCAGCCGAGACAGCGGTTCGGTCCTGGCAAACCAGCCTTTTGCGATGTGAGCAGGTCAACCGCGAGCGAATTCTCAAACACGGAGATCCGTTTGTTCTGCGCCACCTGTGCCAGTAACGCGCGCTCAATCTCCCGTCCAGTGATGTCCCCGGCGTGCAGCACGCGTCGTTTGGTGTGACCGCCTTCGCGTCCGAGATCGTACTGGCCGCGTGTGTTTTCCTGCTCGGTGAATTTCACACCGAGGTCAATCAACTCGCGCACCAGCGCCGGCCCTTCGCTGACGATCGTGCGGACCACATCTTCCCGGCACAAACCAGCGCCGGCCGTCAACGTATCCCGCAGGTGAAGTTCAAGCGAATCGTCCTTCGCCATCACCGCGGCGATGCCGCCTTGCGCGTAGTTCGTGTTACTCTCCGCACGCTGCTTCTTGGTGATGAGGCCCACCGTGCCGACCTGCGCCACCTTCAGCGCAAACGTCAGCCCGGCGATCCCCGTCCCAATCACCAGGAAATCAAAATTCCGTTGGTTTTCCATTTGAAATCGTCCGTACCGCGATACCAGAATACACGACCCCCCACAGGCGGGTCAATTTCGTGTGAACGGGCAAAGCACGATAAACTTCACGCGGTTGCGAACCGCCCGGAATCATTGGATTGCGGGGCGGAGCCGGATACGATCGATTGCGCAGAAGTCAAGCAGCGGTGGGACGCCGACTTGCTTTCGGTGAGGTTCAAGGTTTCTTAGGAAGGAAACTCAAACCAGCATAATCGGCGCTACCCACCATTGCTGTATTCTCGGGAGGTTCGTCTACAGAAACCTAGTGCCGCTTCAAAACCAACACCAGCGCAACGGAGACCACTAACACAAGCAGCGTCAGAAGCAATTGTAGTTCGCCCGCGCTAAAGAAACTGAGGCGGTCCTTGTCTGTCTCGCGCGGTGTTTCCATGATTGAGTCCTCAGTGCTGATCATCCTCACTTGTGTACGTGCCGTTTTTTCCTTCGGTCTCCCCAAAAACAAATCGCCATGGAAAGGAGAAACGCGAACGCAATCATCAGCGCATTTCCGTATTGGCCATTCTGCATTCCCAAGATGCCTTTCGTTTTTGCGAGCATGGCCGCAGAAAATCTTCCCGGCAACCCTCGCTTTCACGAACCCTGCATGCCCTGCTTACGGGCAAGCACACTACCTACTAAACCTTTATTTGCTGCAGTCAATTAGGTTCATTCCTTGTCTTGTAGCCCGATCACTCCATCATGCGTCATGCTAGGTTTGTGTACTGCTCTACCACGACAAATTCCGCAGAAGTGTAACGCACTTGTAATCCAACCACGGCAGTCTTAGCGATCAGCACGACCGAACATGGTTTATAGATTAACTGACGATTAAGGTAAAACGTTTCTATGATTTCAAAAGCCGTGTTGCTTAGATTTCCTTACAAGACTGCGGCGGTTCGTCCGTTGATGACGGGCTTCGTAGGTCGCCACCGACGCGTGGGCGTGAGCTCCACTGTTTTTCCTTGAGGAATCAAACGACGCACCAGTAGCATATCTCTTGTTACGGCGCGTGATCGAAAGCGCTTACTCGATGACGGTCACACGGCCGACCGACGGTGCCGGATGAAATTGCGTCTACTCGTTTTATTGCCGCTGTTTGTTGCCACTGCCGCCCACGCAGACCCGATTGATATTCAGGGGCCGGAGCAAAGGCGGATCGACTGGTGCCTGCCCGATGGCGGTTTGCCGCCAGCGGCCGGCGTGCGAAACACAGAGGTCTTTCGCGCCACGCAAGAAGCATCCGTATCCGCCGATGGCAAAGGTTATACCTACAATCACCATGTTGATATGGCCTGCTGGAAAGGACGTTTGTACGTGGCGTGGAGTTCGGGTGAAAGAGACGAGGACATATGGCCCTGGCGCGAAGTATACAGCACATCGCGCGATGGCGTTACGTGGTCGGCTCCGGCCGAATTGTTCCCCCAAGGAACATCGAATCCGTTGCGGATGCATTTCTTTCACGCGTCCAACGGGCGCATGCTGGCCATCTCCGGACTCCGCCGCGGAGAAACCACGCTGACCGACAAGAACAGGGATACTCTGATCGTCCGGGAAATCCGAAGTGATTACTCGCTTGGTCCGTGTTTTACGCTGCTCACCCCAACACTCGCGGGCGACGCCTACACCAATTCCGACGACAGGGGATTTGTCGACGCGTGCAATGCATTGCTTGCCAACCGGCCGTATCTCGAGCAACAGGATTACGGCTCGCTGCTGGGCGACCGCCGCATGAAATGGCATGACTGCGGCGGGAAAGACATGACCTTGAAGGCGATGTCCCTCTTCCACCGCAAGGGCGGCGCACTGGTCGGCATTTGCAAGAAAGGCTGGGTCACAATTTCAACCGATGAGGGGGACTCGTGGTCGAAACCAGTCTGCCCGTCGTCACTGGTTACCGGCACCGGCAAAGTGTGGGGACAACGCACCGCGGACGGCAGGTTCGCCCTGCTCTACAATCCTGACAAGTCGAAACGATTTCCGCTGGTTATCGTCACGGGCGACGATGGCGTTGCATTTCACGACATGCGCGTTGTCCATGGCGAATTGCCGCTGCAACGGTACGCGGGCAAGAACAAGAACGTCGGCCCGCAATACGTTCGCGGCATTTCCGAGTGGTCGAGCGACGGTACGTGGATCGACGACGCCGTGTGGGTGGTGTACAGCGTCAATAAAGAAGACATCTGGGTCAGCCGCATTCCGCTCGTAGCACACTCCGACGCATGGAACATCTACAGCCCGAAATGGGCGCCGGTCGCCGTGCTGGACGATGGCGTGAGTCTGGACGACCGCGACCCGTATGATTATGCCCGGGCGATGCGGTTGTTCCCTGCGCGGAAGAAGGTCACAGTGTCCTTCGACGTGTCCGCCCCACGCGCCGGTGATGCGCCGCTTGAGATCGAACTTCTCGGCGGATCGGCCAGCCGATGCCCCGTTCGCTGGGAATTGCAGCGGAGGGATTTTACCGGCGGGCGGCTCTCCTGCCGCGTCGAGGCCGATGCCCGGACTGGAAAGTTCACGCTCTACAAACTCGACAAACCGATCACCAAGGATGCGCCGCTCGCAGAATCTGTTGCTGCGTTTACCGGACTCTCCTTTCGCACCGGCCCCTCGCGGCCGATCATTGACCGCGCCAAAACATCCGTCACAAACGATTCGCCGACCGCTGTGACCAGTTACACCATCCATCGGGTGAAGATCCAATAGCACCGGTCCGGCCCGCATCCGGTTGACGACGCGGCCGGAGATGGTTACTCTGAAGTTCTGTGGCAACAAAACGCATAGCCGTGGATTCACCGATCAAGGTGCGGGGCGCTGGACAACCGCTGAATCCCGCCCGTTCTACGGGCTTGCGATTCAGACGCCTGTTTCCTGCAATCATCCTATCTATCTTGTTCCACGTCGGATTGTTCACAGCGGTCGCGGTGAAATCCTGGATCGCGTTACGGGTTGATTCCGGCTCTTCCGCTGAGGCGGCCGTTTCAACACCCGCACGGTTTAGTGTTGGCATCGACCAAGGTGACGGTAGCGGCCCTGGTAACAGTCATTCAGACGCCGAACAGACGACAACGCCGGGCCCTCAAGCCGAATTGCCTCTGGTTGCCATGTCCCAAATTCCGTCCCCTGCGAGTACGACTGCGGCAGACCCATTGGTCGGCGCCCTGATGGATGCGGAAGAATCACGCGCAGGGAGTGTCAGAATCGGTGGGCAAGGGGGGAATGGCAACGGCACGGGCAGCGGTGGCAACGATGGACCCGGTTGGGGACTGGGCGGCAGCGGCGGGACAGCTGCCTACATGCGCAATCCGCCTCCTTCCTATCCGTCCGAGGCCGTCCGCCGGCATTGGGAAGGCACGACCTTATTGCGCGTTGAAGTTCTTCCCGATGGCACCGTGGGAACAATCGAAGTCGCTGAAAGCTCCGGTTACCCTGTCCTCGACCAGGCTTCATTGGACACGGTGCGGAATTGGAGGTTTTCACCCGCACGCGCAGGTGATACTCCCATCCGCTCCATTGTCGAAATCCCCATCAGCTTCCATCTCGCCGGGAACCAGTCCGCGCAACCTCGCGATCAAAACTGAGTTTGAAGTGGATATTCCGGATGGGGCCAAAACTCCCTGCGAGCGAAGGGATCGGAACCCTCGACGGCAGTCAGTCGATGCCCCCCCCGCGATCAAAACCGCGCCGTCAGCGCCGCACGAACTGCAATCGGTTCGACGGGATGGAAAACACCCTCAAACTCCGGCGTGGCCGTGGGCGTCACACGCGATGTGTAGGCGTAGTCAATGTCGTGGTCACGCCGGTTAAGCAGGTTCAATACTTCGACGGAAATGCGCCACGTCTTGTTGAGTTGATAGCCGGCTTCCGCGTTGAGCAGAATCGTTTCGCTGGAACGATAAACTCCGTCCGATGTTAAATCACGCGGACCGAAATAGCGCAGCCGCAGGCTTGACGAGAATCCGTTCAAATCATGCAAGGTGATGCCCGAAGAAATCACCAGCCCGACTGCCTCCGGCACGTGCGTGCCACCGGGACTGCCTGGCGCAGCGTCGGTGGCGTCAACCGAGGTAAAACGGGCAATGGAATCTGCGACGTCCAAGTCAAACGCCAGATGCTGTACCGGCGTGAAGTAGTTTGCCCATTCGACGCCGTAGCGGTTGCTCGGATTTTTGGAAGCAACGGTGCCTCCCGTATCGCCATCCTGCTGGAGTTCGGAATCGCTGTAAAGATACCAAAGCGAAAGGGTGCTCTGCAGATGCGGCACGATCAGCGTGCGCATCCCGACTTCCGCTCCTTTGGTTTGGACCAGACCGGGAATTTTCGTGCTCGGCGTGTTGGGAGAGGGATTGTCAGCCGAGATCGGTTCCACCGTTTGTGTCGCGCCGCGTCCGTCGTTGCTATGAAAATCGAACCCACCCTGCACATAATATTCCGTTTTTTCCCATGGACCGAAAATCAAACTCAACTTGGGGCTGGGCAGAGTACTGAAGGAGGTGCCGGAATTGGTCGGATTGCTGAGACTGGTGACATCAAAATAGTCGATGTCGCCGCGCAGGGCCGCGACCGAACGGAATTCTTCCGTCCACTGAACCTTGTTTTCCACCCAAAAACCAACTTGAGTGTCTGTAAAGTCATCCGCTTCGGTGGTGGCGGGCAACGTGGTGCCGCTGGAGCCATCAGATTTGTCCACGCGTACGCGGTCGTCTGTCTGGTAAAGGCCGTTGTTGATCCAATCGTTGCGAACTTGCAAGCCGAAGGTGTTTTGCACGTCGTGGCCCCACCATTCGTTGAAAAGAGTGTGGCGCACGTCCAGCCCGCCCACCCATCGTGTGTCCTGCTGCTCAAACTGGTCACCGCTGGCAGGGTCCGTGAGGAAGTAAGTGAAGTCGGAAAACAAATCGAGATCATAATAAAACCCGTAAGCCATGATTTTCGTTTCGGAATTTCCATCCTCGCGATGCCATTCGCCTTGCAGGCTGTAACGCTGCGAATGGCCGCCATCTGTCGGGTTGAGCGTGCCGAAGAAACCAACGAGGGGCACAGCGCTTTCGGGAAGTTGATCGCTCGAATTCCATTTGCCGTGATAGCCCCGCGCAGTGACGCTGAAACCGTTGGCGTCATCACCCTGGCTGTAGGTCATCAGGCTGTTGAACTTGGAATAGTCATCCGGATGCACCCAGGGGCCGTCCTCATGATACACTTCGCCTCCGTAGAGCAGATTGCCCGGGCCGAGCCTTTGCGAGAAGCCCGCCACCCCGCGCTCATAACCATACATGCCGCCTTCGACAGTGACGAAGTCTTCTGGCAGCACCTTGTAAAACACCAGATGCGCCGACCCGGCTGAACCGTAATTGCCGACGTCCGCGTAATAAGGACCTTTCTCCCAGTCCACCCGCTCCACAAACTCCGGGATGACGGTGTTCATGTCGGAGTAGCCCTCGCCGTGCGCGTGCGATGGCAGGTTCAGTGGCATGTCGTCGAGGAACACCGCGAAGTCCGTGCCGTGATCCAGATTGAAGCCGCGCAGAAAATACTGGTTCGCCTTCCCGCCGCCCGCATGCTGCGTGATGATGACACCGGGAACGGTTTCCAGAATTTCGCCGCTGCGCAGAATCGGGCGGTCTTCCAGTTGTGCCTGTCCAGTCGTGCCTTGCGACGCGGATTCAGCCACACCCACGAGGCCCTGCGCCCGCCCCACAACGACGACCTCAGGCAGGCGCTCGACCTGATTGGTGGCGGTCGACGGCGGCACGGTGTTGGTTTGGGCGGAGACCGGCGATGGCGCAGTGTTCGTTTGAGCGGAAACCAGCGAGACAAAACTCATTAAGAACAGGAAGCGAACAACAACCAGCGATACGCCACGGCCAGCGCGTGCATTCATAGTATTACGATTCTCGCAGATAGTATGATATTACGATATTGAAATATCGTAATACCGCCATGAGAGCAAGAGGAATCTTGCGGGAGGACACAATGATCATGCGGGTGCAAATGTTGGAGGGGAGGTGCGGGCGCTCCAAGCCGCGCGCCCGCATCAGGGGCCCGCCGAACAAAGCCGCAGGCGACGGGGGATCATGCTGTCGATGCGGCCGTGCCGATCAACTTTTTACCAGCAGCCCTACGGTGGCGGTGTGAAGTTCGCCGTCAGGTCATCGGTTGAGCGTTCCAGCTTGTGATAGCCCATGTAACGGTAGGCGACAATCGAGGTGATCCAGCTCAAGACAAAGATGCCGATGATAAGGACGCCCATCATGCTGAAATGGTAATCGTCGTTCAGCGTCCTTATGCCATTCCAAAATATCCCGTGCAGGTCAAACTTGTCGACGCCAACCCCGAGGATTTCGAGCCCGCCGACAAAGAAGGCGATGAGGACGGAGACAGCCGTGATCGTCATGTTATAGTAAAGCTTTCTAACGGGATGGACGAAAGCCCATCCATAGGCGCCGAGCATGAGGACGCCGTCAGCGGTATCGACCAGACACATCCCCGCCGTGAAGAGCAAGGGGAACATGAGGATATCGTGGATGCGCATCCCGTGAGTGGCCGCCGTGGCGGAAATGCCAAGCATGCCCACTTGCGTTGCCGTGTCAAAGCCCAGGCCGAAGAGAAAACCGACGGCGTACATCTTCCAGCTCCGATCCAGCAGGCGGAGCAAGGGCCGCACCATGCGACCAATGCGGCCCATGGAATCGAGTATGCCCTGAAGGTCCTGATCCACG
>CAZAQZ010000108.1:0-8440 GCA_964487175.1 uncultured Verrucomicrobiota bacterium
TGAAGAATGACATATGGAATTGGTAGATCGTAGATGTCAGCCAATCAAGCGCCCCATATCCCGACCAGGTCGCCGAAAGCTTAACATGACCGACGACGACGAGAAAAATGGCCAGCCCTTTGCATTGGTCAATGTCGGCCAGCCGTGGCCGCTGCTGCTGTTTCTGGCCCGCCAATAGTTCTGTCACTATCCGCCCAAAGTACCGTACCCTGCTTGTGAAGCAAAGTCGTTTTGCGCGTTGCGCTACTGCCCGTCTGGCAGAATCCGCTGGACTTCGTGCAAAGCATCCGGCCCCACAAGCCCGGTTCGCCCACGATGTCCGGCTTGCGGGTACGAAGAGGTTTGCCGGGGACGGCGTTGAGGCTTGACCGGTCGTGCGCTTTGTCTTAAGGTTTTGGTTCATGCGCCGAACGGGATTTTTTCAGATCGTCCCGCCGTGGCAACTGCTGCTGGTGTTCGGCGCGGCATTTTTTTTGCGCCTCTTCTTTGCTCCCCTTCAAGGATTCAGTTGGGATGTGAAGGACTTGGTGCAACGTGACCAATATGCGGCAGAACATGGGGTCACGCATATCGCGGATCTTGTGGCAGGAACGAGCATCCCCCTCTATCCGCCGCTTGCCATCTACCAAGGCGCCGTGGTCGACCGGATTTTTGCCGGGCGTCTGGCCCGATTGGGCACGCAATATCCGCAAGTCGCCGAGGTTTGGACGCGCGTGCGATTCAAACTGCTGGCGATCAGCTATGATCTGCTGACCGGGTTGATAATCCTGTTGGTCCTTACTCAAATCACAGCGCCGCCATGGCCATTGTGGGGGGCGGCGTTGTACCTGTTCAACCCCGGGGTGTGGATCGACTCGGCCTGGTTCGGGCAAATTGATGCAGTCCACTCCTGTTACATGTTTCTCTGTGTTCTGTGCCTGGGCATTGCGTGGGGCGGTCAACGGGACGGCTGGTTGATTGCCGCCTGGGTCATGTTCGGGCTGGCGACTTGTGCAAAACTCCAAAGCATCCTGATTCTGCCGCTGCTGGGGTGGGCAACGTTATTGCGGCGCAATGCGACGGTGATTGTCGGGTCAGCGCTGGCGGGCCTCGTGACCATTGTGGCGCTTTACAGTCCGTATCTGCTAACTCGACAGTGGGATTATCTGGACCACGTATTCATCAAATCATTTACGTTCTACCACCTTACCCAACTCAGCGCCTTCAATGTGTGGGCATTGCTCCCGGTGTTGCCGGCCAGCAACAAAATCCTCGGAGTATCCTATGCGCAAATCGGCAATGTGCTGGCACTGGCCAGCCTGGGCTGGTTGTTGATGCTGCTGACGCCTCACCTGCAGCCCGGCACGCGCCAGCCGGACAACCTTCGCAAGGTGCTGGTAGCCGGGGCGTATGAATGTGTGGTGCTGTTCGTTGTGCTGACCCATATGCACGAGCGTTACATGGAGCCTGCGATCCCATTACTGGTTCTGGCGGGTTGCCTGGACCGGCGGCTGCGCTGGCTGGCGTTGGGTATCTCGCTGAATTATGGGCTCAATCTTCTTTACGTGTTGCGCCAGATCGCAACTCCCGTAGATTCCATCGCGGTCCGCAACGCCGGCAGCTTCGCGATCCGCGTGTTCGGGTCATTTCTGAACATGGGTCTGCTGTGCTGGTTCACGATCCATCTGCCCCAACTGCTGGCTGCGCCAGCCCCGGGGACGTCACCAGAGAAACCTTGAGCCTCAGCCGTTGTGAATCTTGCGGATGAGGTATTTGGGTTTTCGGCCGATCTCGTAATTCATTCGTACCAGATACTCGCCGATCATGCCCGTGATGGTGGTGGAAACGCCCCATAAACCCGCACCCACCGAGAGGAATCCGAGAGGCCAGGCCCGTATGACCAGCGCGATCACCAACCCAATCACGCCGAGTCCGAAGACCGCCGAGCCGATGACCTCGACGAACTGAAACGGCTTCGTAGTCGCGCCCATGAACACCGACATGAATTGATCCATCCGGACAAACACGCTGTGCTTCGATTCTTCTCCACTGGGCCGCTCATGGTGTGACACGGGCACTTCTCCGACGCGAAAGCCGAGTTTGGCAAACAACACAGGAAACCAGCCGCGCGACGTCGAGTACAGGGACAACTCCTTGGCTGCCTGCTGGGTGTAGGCGCGCAGGAAACAGCCGTAATCATGAATCGGCGTCGGCGCATCGCTGCGGATGATGCGATTGACGATCAACGATGGCAATTTGCGGGATAAAAAGGGGTCTTTGCGTGCCGTGCGCCAGCCGCAGACAACGTCGTAGCCTTCCTTCATCTTCTCGAGCAGCTTCGGAATGTCCGCGGGATCATTCTGCAGGTCGCCGTCGAGCGTGATCACGATGTCGCCTGTTGCCGTGTCAAATCCCGCGTAGGTGGCGGCATGCTGGCCGAAATTGCGGCGCAATTCGACGAGCTTAAGCCATGGGTAAGCTTTTCCGGCGACCAATGCTTTCGCGACAGTCGAATCCCGGCTGCCGTCGTCCACGACAATGACTTCGTACGGCGCGGGCAGCGTCGGCAGAACAGCGGCGATCCGCGCCAGCAGAGGTTCGATGTTGACCTCCTCGTTGTAAACGGGCACAACAATGGACAGTGCCGGGTTCATCAATGCCACAGCCGCATGTGTAGAATTTTCATAAGGATGAGCCGCATGTATACCAATCCGCCACAAGTTTGACAAAGGGATTCTACCCCGGCCGAGATTTGAATTGTTTCGGGCGGTTGAACCATTATCATGCCACGGTGAATGCCGAAGACCATCCCAAGCTGACAGAACGCGCGCAGTCTGAAAGCCGGTTTTACGATCGTTATGCCGGGCAACTTTCCACCGACCATCTCTCGCCGCAGGACACCTTCGCCCCGACGTGCCTGGAGAACCTGTATTTGCTGGAGCAATTGGGCGATTTGCAGGGCAAACGGGTGCTCGACATCGGTTGCGGGCAGGGCGACACGTCTGTGTTTCTGGCGCTGCACGGCGCTGAGGTCCGCGCACTGGATGTGTCCGAGGGGATGGTGGAGGTGACGCGCGCACTGGCGGACCGCCATGGCGTAGGCCAGCGCGTTCAGGCGCAGGCGTGTCGGATTGAAGACATGCAGTTTCCCGATGACTATTTTGATCTCATCTTCGCCGACGGCGTGCTTCATCATCTCGACATGACGCAGGCGGTGCCCAATCTCGTGCGGGTGCTCAAGCCCGGTGGACGCGGCGTGTTTATCGAGCCGCAAAAAGGCAGCATTTTCAACGAGATCTATCGGTTCTTCGCCAAGGACCTGCGCACCGTGGATGAGCAGCCCCTGGAGCAACGCGACTTCGATTTTCTGTCCAGCCAGTTCGGGCAGCTCAATCATCGCGAGTACCATTTGGTTTCGTTGATGCTGTTCGCGATGCGGTTCATCATGCTCAAGCTCACCGGCAAAACGTTTCCCTACTGGATGGATGAAGTGCGCCAGGGCAAGTGTCATCCGCGCCTTCTGTTGCGGCTGCAGGCCATCGACGAATGGGTATTCCGCCATTTCCCTTCTCTGCGGAAGTACACGTGGATGACGGTCATCACCGCGGAAAAAATCAAACGGTGACCGAAAGGAATCCCTCCTTGCCATGAGCTGCGTGTGAATTTGATCGAGGACTTGGACGGACACTCGATGACTGCTCACTCTCATTGCGGACGGCGGGCTCTGATGCGCCGACGGGCAACGATGCTGATGATCTTCCTCCTTTCTGGATTCGGGACGGGTCTTGCTTTCGGCCAAAACGATCAACCGCCCAGCTTTTTTGCGCAACCGTTTAATCCAAAAATATCCAGAATTCTCCTGATGCCCGCTTATCGTCAGGAATTGTTCCGCGAGTCCGACATGATCTCGATCCAGGTCTCGAACAATCTGCCGGTCACCGTGTTCGACTTGCGCGGCAACGTTGTTTACGACGGCAACCCGACCAAGCTGCATCTTTCCCGCGGCCATTATTTCGTCGAAACCATTGGAGACAGGACGCAGTTCGTCGTCCTGCCGGATGATTATGCCGGGGCCTCGTTTCTGGGCACGGATGCGGACAATGGCTGGAGCCCGCTTTCCTTGAAGATCGAGCAAATCCACCCCGGTTGGGTGAGAACTGGCGCGGGAACGTGGCTCCAGGTCCAGCGCCAGCGCGATGTCTGGGATTGGAAAGAGATGGACAACATTGTGGCGCACAGCGCCAACCGAAGAATCATTGCGGTCACCGGCGACATCCTTCCTTCCTGGGTCCGTCCGGAGGAGATCGTACCGCTTCATACTGAATTTGTGCGGGCGCTGGCGAAGCGCTACAAAGGCAAGCTCGCAGCCATCGAAGTATGGAACGAGCCTTGGTACGATAAATTTCCCAACACGACCAACCTGGATGGTTTGGTACACTTCTATCTCGATCTGCTCGCTCAGGCGCGGACCGTCATCAAATCCATCGATCCCAAACCGATGGTGATCGGGCCGGGATGGGGGGGCCAGGTCCGCCTGGAATCACTCAAGATGGCCGCCACCAGTTTGGATCTGTTCGACGGCTGGTCGTGGCACGATTACGGCGAAGGAGGCTTCGCCCCCGACCACGATTATCTGGCGCCGGCATGGATGCGTTCGATCTCGAAGGAGCATCTGCAGTGGAACTTCGGCGAGTTCGCCACACGCAAACCTCTGTTCGTCGATGAACTCGGCTTGTACGGCCAGAGCGCCATTGGTTGCCCGCTGAGCACAAAGGACCCGACATACAACTCGAACCTGGGCTGGTACCGCGGCATGTGCCGGGCCATCAAGATCACCTTGCTCTACCGGGCGGCGGGAGTGGTCTGCATTATGCCGGAGGACATCGAACTCGCCAACGAAGGGCCCAATCCGAACAACGAAATCTATGGCTGGGATTACGGCTATCGCGGACCTCACCCCAAAACCAGCGCGTTTTTCATGACCTGTTACTGGCTCAAGGACGCCGAGTTTGCCGGCCAGCGGTTTCTCCATGACAGCGTCTTTCTCTACGCCTGGCGCCGACCCGATGGAGCACCGCTGGTGTTCGCCTGGTGCCCCGAGGGTACCTTCGTCAAGTTCCACGCGGGCGACGCGGTTCGTCCCAGAGACATTTACGGCCGTGACTTCGCCGCCACTACAATCGGTGAGGAACCCCTTCTGTTCCAAGCCAACCCGACAACCTCGACGTCCTCTCTTCTGGACACAGTGGCGGCAATGATTCAACCAGCGGAATGACGGAGCCGTCCGTTCAAACTGCGGACCGGTGCCGGAAAGGCATCCACTTTTCAGATACGACGAGGTCTTTCGCAAATTCTGGAACCCCCGCTTCTCATTGGCAAAACCGGCCGTCGGGACTATCAGAATAATTGACGATGGTGTGAAAGCTGCTATATCAACACCCGCGAGTGAGCCGGAGTACCAGGATGAAGCAATTGCGAGTGGGCCGTTTTACGTTCGAATTCATGGGCCGCATGCTCGGGGTGAGCATGTGCATCGCCGCGTCACTGTTCAATCCGCTTCCCATCAAAGCCCAACTCATCGGCTCGACGAATTTCTTCACCCAACCGTTTGATTCGACCCAAAACTTGATTTTACTCTCTCCCTCGAATCGGCAGCAGCTATTCCGCCCGTCAGATACGATCAGCATCCAAGTCTCAAACAACCAAACGTTCACCGTCTTTGGCTTGCGCGGCAACGTCCTGTACCAAGGCGGCCAGACGAACCTTCAGTTCCCCCCCGGCCACTATTTCGTCGAGACCGATGGCGACCGCAATCAATTCGCCGTCCTTCCCAACGACTATGCAGGCGCCCCGTTCCTGGGAACCGATGCCGACAATGGCTGGAATGTTCTCTCCGACAAGATCCAGCAAATTCAACCCACCTGGATGAGAACCGGAGCCGGCATGTGGGACCTCGTTCAGACGCAACGAGACGTTTGGGACTGGTCGACCATGGACCAAGTTGTCTCCAACAGTTTCCGCAAAAAACTCATTTCTACCGCCGCCTGGATCATACCGAGTTGGGTCCAGTCCAATGAAATGATGCAAACCTACACTCAGTTCGTCCACACCATGGCCGCCCGCTACAAGGGCAAACTTGCCGCCATCGAAATCTGGAACGAACCGTGGTACAATAAATTCCCTGGCTGCACCAATGTGGACTTGGATGGTTTCGTCGACTTCTATCTCACCCTGCACCGGAACGGTCGCGCTGCCATCAAGTCCGCTGACCAAAAACCGCTCATCCTCGGTCCTGTTTGGTCGTGCTTGACCCGAGAGGAATCGCTCACGATGACCGTCAGCAATAAGAGTCTGTATATGTTCGATGGCTGGGAGTGGCACGATTACAATGAAGCAGACTATGCTCCAGACTACGATTATCTGGCTCCGATCTGGGTCCGCTCCATTACCAGGGAGCATTTGGCGTGGAACTTCGGCAACAACACGGTCCGCAAGCACATGTATATAGGCGAACTCGGGCTGTACGGCCAGAGCGCCATCGGTTGCCCGTACGTCCAGGGCGATTCCTCGATCAACTGGTACACCGGCATGTCCCGCGCGATCAAGACACTGCTTCTCTATCGCGCCGCAGGCGTCATGTGTCTCATATCCGAAGATATGACCCTGGCAAACGAACCCCCCGGCCCCAACCTCGAACTCTTCGGATGGGACTATAACTACCGCGGCCCGCATCCCAAGACCAGCGCGTTTCTCATGACCTGTTACTGGCTGAACCGTGCCACCTACTACGGAACAACCAACGTCGGCAATCAGGTCTATCTCAGCTCCTGGCGACGACCCCACACCGGAACGCTCGTATTTGCGTGGTCTCCGGAAGGCCAGTCGGCCACTCTCTCCCCCGTCAGCGGGTTCACCGCCACCGATATCTACGGACAAACTGTGCCGGCGACGTCGCTCGGTGAGGAACCTGTCCTGTTCCAGCAGATCAAAAGCATCTCGCCGCTCAAGGCCATGCGGCAAATCGCCGCTGCCGTCCAAGCCTCCCCTTGAATCCTGCGCGTGTTCGTAAGATTGACATCTGGGCCCCCAATGGTATGAACAGCCCGCATGAAACGTACGCTTCGCTTCGGTGTCATCGGCGCGGGTTCCATCGGGCTGCATCATATGGACTCGCTGCACCGCTGCCCGCGCGCCGAATTGGTCGCCATCGCTGAATCCAATCCCGACCGGCTCAATGAAGCCGCCGCCCGGTTCGCCGTGCCGGGGAAGTTCACCGATTACCACCAGATGCTCGCGCGCCCCGATATCGACGCCGTCAGCATCGCGCTGCCGAATTTTCTGCATGCACCCGCCGCCCTGGCCGCTCTCGCCGCCGGCAAACACGTCCACCTCGACAAACCGATGGCGTTCAACGCCGGCCAGGCCGCCCGCATCATCGCCACCGCCAAAAAATCGCGCCGCGTGTTCATGGTCGGCCAAAACATGCGCTTCTCCCGCGATGCTCAGATGCTCAAACATTTTGCCGATCAGGGCGTGCTCGGCGACATTTATCACGCCCGCGCCTGGTGGGTCCGGCGCGCCGGCATCCCGCGCATCGGGTCGTGGTTCACCCAGAAGAAATTCGCCGGCGGCGGCGCGTTGCTCGACATCGGCGTGCACATGCTCGACCTCGCCCTGCATCTGATGGACAACTTCCAGCCGGTCACCGTCAGCGGCGTCACGCACACGCGGTTCGGTCCGCGCGGACTGGGCAGCGGCAGTTGGGGCTCGAGCGAGATCGACAAGAATGCCGTGTTCGATGTCGACGATTACGCCATCGCGCTGATCAAACTCAAAGGCGGCAAATCGCTGATCCTCGAAGCCGCCTGGGCCGCGCATTTGTCCGAGCCGAGCCACGGCGTGCAATTGTTCGGCACCGAAGCCGGCGGCAGCGTGTTCCCCGCCAAGGTCTACCGCCGCAGCGGCGCCGGCGATGCCTACGAAGTCATCACTCCCGAACTGAAGAAGCTTCCCTATCCCGAGGATCGGTTGCATCATTTTACAAACTGCGTCCTCGACGGCAAACCACCGATGGTCAAACCCGAGCAATCCCTCGTCGTCCAAAAGATCCTGGACGCCATCTACAAATCCGCCGCCACCGGCCGCGAAGTCAGAATCAGATAACATCCCTGGCCAATCCGCCGGATTTGCACCTCGATTCGGTTGATTGGCCTTCATCGCTCTCCCCAAATAAAATTTTTAACCTTCACTAGGTTACATTAGGTTACACTAGCTTCCCGTCGCCGGCCCAACCCGGCAATCCTTGCCGGCTTGCCCACCTGTCGCGTGCGCCATTTTGTCACTAATTTGTCGCGCGAAATCATTTTATCCTTTATTAGGCTTTATTAGGCTGGATTCCTTGGTTGCCGCCGTTCCGGGATTGGCGCCCGGGCCGGGCGCCCTACAATATGGTTCGCAATCC
>CAZAQZ010000109.1:0-8284 GCA_964487175.1 uncultured Verrucomicrobiota bacterium
GGAACGGCAAGGCGGCGCCCGGTTGTCGCTGAGATAAGAACAACTGGCCGAGATTGTACGTAATGTCCGCATAGTCTGGCGCCAATTCTTCGATTCGCAAGCACTCCTGAATCGCCCGGCGATGTTGCTCTTCCCCGGGGGCGCTCGCGAACAGGCCCGCCAGAAAATAACGCGTCTCCAGCCTCAAGGGATCGATCTCCAGCGCTTTCTCCGCCGCAGTAACCGCCGTCTGGTAATCACCCCGTGAGTTCGAGACCCTGGACCTCCGTTCCCACCAATCCGCGCGCACGGGTTCGATCACGGATGCCCATGCGATAGCCACCGCGACCACCAGGGAGCATATAGCCAGAATTGATCGCGCCAAGAGGGAGCGCACCGTCAGCAGCACGGGTTGAGATTGCCCGTCGGAAATCATCAACCCCAGCACCAGCCATAAGAGCGTCTGGTTGGGCGGGTGGCGCAAGTCCACATCCACCATTCCATGCAGAACGAACACGAGGGCCGCGCCCATCAATCCGAGTCGGATACCGCGCTGCGCCGGGTCCTTGTCAGTCCGCCAGGATTGCATCGCCAGGCGGAATACCGCGATCCACAACCACAATCTGGCCCCCAGGCCGAGCAGTCCTTGTTCGGCGGCTGTCTCCAGCATCTCATTATGAGCGTGGTCAGTCAGGTTCACTGCCTTGGGACGCAAGAAATACTCGGGCGGGCGAAAACGTGTGTAGTCGATGCGAAACACGTCCAACCCGTGTCCCAGCAGCGGACGGGCACTGATCATTTCCAGAGTTCCCTTCCAAATCATCGGGCGCACGTCAGTTTGCCACTGTTGGTTAATGTAGACATGCCCCAAAACCGTCACGATCACAATCAGGGCAAGCGCTCCTCCCCACTTCAAGATGGGTGCCCCGGGCGCCAGCAACACCAAGGTCATCATTGCTACGATCGCGAGCGCCAGCCACGCACCCCGTGATCGGCATAAGCACAACGCCGCCATCAACAGACACATGGCGATGAAAAACCCGGCATTCCAGGCCCCATAAGACACTTCCTTGCACCCCCCCTCCCGAATCGGGCCAGGTTGGTGCCACAAGGATGCAGTGATGCAGACAGATGCCGCCAGATATGCGCCGACAAAATTGCGGTTGCCAATCACGGAAACAAAGTCGGGTCCGGTTCCGCCGCGCAGGACGCCTACTACCGACATCACCACGGCTGCCGCTAACCAACAGATGCCGAAAATCCTGAATTTCTTCGGCGACACGCCCGTTGCCAAAACGAAGATCGCAAGGTCACCCAGAACTGCAGGCAAGGCGGCGAGGGAAAGATGCGGATGCTGGCTGAATCGAACTGACAGCAACGCACATCCCACTACGCCAATCACGGGTCCTGCAAGTTGAGGCCTAAAGGAGATCGGAACCGGTCGTGCCAGACAGTGGAGAGCAAATAGAAGAAGCAGGACACAGAACGTTGCCGCGACTATCGGCAGCGCAACGCTGAATCGGAATTGTGCCAGTGAGAATGGCAGCCAGCTGAGGGGATACGCGCAAAGCGGAACAGCAACTACAAGAGCCACGCAAAATCTATCGCGCCACCGCATGGCTGGTTTGTAAACTCCGGCTGCCAACTTTGCCACAGAAAACTATAAAACGAAACGGCCCTTCCCCACAGCGGGGAAGGGCCGTCTCAAAACTTCTTCAGATTAGCACGATGATGCCCCACCAGATGGGGGTTCGAGCAACGTGCCCGTGCTCGCATTGCCGTCTTTGATGGTTGACGGCAGCTTCTGCCTGAATTCCACGTGACCATCGTTGAACAAGATGTTTCCGCCCGTGTCCTTGTGGTTACCGGTACTGGGCCATGCACTGAGTGCATTGGCTGATTGGGAGGGGAAAACATCCAGTACCACAACCGAGTCCGCCGATGTGTTCTGCCAGAGCATGCCCGGCACATAGGAGTAGCTGATATTCACACACGACATTGATTGCATGTTCGCCAAGGGTTTAACGTTGGAACTGGGGCAGGCAAAAATTCTGCCTGTCGTGAGGATATTGCCGTTGGTTAGCAACAGAAAACTGTTCAATATTCTGGCTGATGAATAAGCTGTATTGTCGACGGGCGCCGTCCAGTTGGCAGTCTGGTACAGGTCCGTGTACATCTGAATTGCCAAACCCAACTGCTTGAGATTACTGGAACAAGCAGCTCTGCGGCCTCTCTCGCGGGCTTGGTTGAGTGCTGGCAACAACAAGGCCGCCAAAATGCCGATGATCGCGATGACCACCAACAACTCGATCAAGGTGAAGCCTCCCAGTTTAATTTTGAAAAACCTTCTCATTTTCTCCTCCGTATTACCGATGTATTGGGGTGTCTTCGCTCCCGCTGCGGATTTGGGAATTAACCCCGCGTCGCGACGGGTGAATCATCTGAACCATAGTTACAAAGACCTACTTCCACTGTCAACAGTTAAAAGCAAATTTTTCTTGCACTGTACGCAACACAACATGCACCGCCCTGCAACCAAATGCAAATACAATCGCAACTTTCTACTTTCCAAAACATTACAAATACGCCAGCACCCGCTCGATTTCATCCTCTCGATTGTATGCGTGCGCTGAGATTCGCAAAAGGCGTCCGCCGTCCCGCCGCCGTCGTAACGACGTGACCAGACCATTCTCCAGCATACTTTTATGTACTGCGCCCAGGTCGTGGACCGACGACGCTAACGTGACGATCCCGGAAACGCCTTCGTCTTCGGGCTTGGGCCCAGTGATTTCGTATCCGCGTTCCAGCGACTTTGTCATCATCAATTTCGCCAGTTCCAATACTCGCGTTTCAATCGACACATGGCCAAGAGATCGGATCATCTCCAAGGCCGCCCGCAATCCCACCAAACCAACCAAATTGAGACTCCCGGGTTCGTAGCGACGGGCATCCGGCAGGAATGTCAGCTTGTCCTGCGCAATATAATCAGGGCAGATCGCGTTGCGCCAACCCACCAACGCCGGTCGCAATTGCTGGAATCGTTCTCGTCGAACATACAAAATCGCCACCCCGAGAGGCCCCAACAACCATTTGTGCGCGTCCGCTGCCGCGAAATCCACATGCGTCATGCTCGTTCGCAGCGCGCCAAGGGTTTGAATCCCATCGACGCAGAACAGGATCCCGCGCTCCCTCAGGAATCGGCCAATTCGATCAACATCCAGCCGCCAGCCGGAAACAAAATGTGCGCTTGCCAAGGCGACCAGTCGTGTTCGTTTGTCCAGAAGCGGCTCCAGGTCCTTGACGGTCACATTGCCGTATTGCTGCGGCTCGACGCATCGCACCTCGACACCGAGCCTCCGCAAGTCCAGCCAGGAGTACACGTTGGCCGGATAATCGTCACGATGGCAAACAAGGTTGTCACCCGGCTTCCAATCCAAACCATTTGCCACCATCGACAGCCCCATCGACGTCGAACCTGTAAACGCAATTTCATCCGCGTGGGCGCCAATCAATTCAGCCGCCAACTGTCGCGTCTCGCGGACCATGATGTCCGCTGCTTCGTCCTCCTGCTCGCCGTGAGATGCTGTGTCGAGGTAGTGCTGCATCGCCTCCGCGACACATCGCGGCAGCGGGCTGACCCCGGCGTGCGCAAGGAAGGTTTTCTGTTCACACACGGGAAATTCATGGCGGCGAACCGTTTCATCCTGAAGGAGGTGTTCCAGTGTCATCATCCGTGCCTCCAACTTAACAATCAGACCCCGCCAAGTTCAAAGACTTTATGGCTCACATCCATTCTCGGTTGTGGCCCGTTCCCGTGCCTGCCGCGCGAATTCCTGTTGCCCGGCGTCGTCCAAAAGCTGCGCGATCTCGGTATAAGCCTGACAAATATGCTTGTGAATCATAGGACAGGAGACGTTCAGCCGGCGTGTGCCGTCGCCTGCCGGTATCCAGCAATCCTGTCCAGCCAGTTGCGCATAAATGCTGTTCAGCGCACCCAGCACCGTCGCCCGGTCCGTCGTGATCGAGAGCGCCTGCCAATAACTGCGCGCCGCTTCGGGGAGTCTCCCAACAGAAGTGTAGGCGAACCCAAGATGTTGATAAACCGTGTCGCGGGTCGGATTCTCCCGCCGAGCCTGGAGAAATGCGTCGATCGCCGCCTCTGCATCCCCGAGTCGCAGGAGAGTCTGGCCCATCTCGTCAAAGATCCCGGACTCGAGAACGTTGAGGGCCCGCTGCGGCGCCAGGGCCTGATGCGCCTCCCAATCCCGCCTGCCTTGTTGCAACCGGGCTGAAAGCGCTGCGGCACGCTGCAAGACCGAGAGGGACTCCCGATACCAGCCGGCGCTGGCCGCCGTTTGCTGCATCTGTCCCTGGGCGTCGCGTGCCGCCACCGTGTCGCCCTTGATCCGGTATACGCTCCCCGCGCCCGTCAATGCCAACAGGTCGTCCGGAGCGATCGCCAATGCACGATGGACACTGACCACTGCCGCATCAATATATTCATGCTGGGGATCGTGCTCCATCAACGCTCCGGCTAAGCCTGCGTGCGCCTTGGAACTGTTCGGGCTGGTTTCCGTCAGCCGCGTCCAAAACGTAAGGTCATTCTGCCAGTCTTCGTTGCGGACATACGTGCGGACGCCGAATGCCAACAGCACCAGGGCGCACCCAATAACGGCGGGTTTTCCAACCCGTTTGATGAAAGCGGCCCCCAGAATTCCCGCCAGACCCGCAAAGCCCACCGACGGCAGATAGACGAACCGTTCCGCCATTGTGCTGCCGCAGAAAACGACCAGATTCGATACCGGCGCGAGTGTCACGAAAAAGAACAGGATAAAAAAACCGACTGCTGGATGCCGCCGCCACATTCGCATCGCGATCCACACGGCCATCGCAACGGTGGCTCCTGCCACAAGCAGTTTCCCGTCTTCCCACGTCTGCAATGGCCAATGCACCAATGGGATTTGATCATAGGAATAATCAGCTGACAGGGTCCGTGGCCACACCAGCAACCAGAGGTACTTCCCAATAATCTTGAGGGCAGTCAGCCTCGCGATCCATGCATTTCCGCCCACGAGAACGTTATCGCCCTGAATGACCGGCAGCACGGGAGTACGTGCAAGGACCGCGTGCCGGGCGGCAACCCACGCCACCAACGGCGGCAGCAGCACCCAATACCCGGATCGGAATCGCAGCCACACATTCCGGGCGATATTCATAATCCAGGTGCGGCGGAGGGCTTGCAAGCGGAAGACCAAATCATAAAGCACCAGGACCGCTGGCAATACGATTGCGTTCTCCTTGCTGAACAAGCCCACAGCTCCCGCCACCATCAATGCCGCCAGCCAGAGGATCCGCGGTTTGCCAGAGGCGGACTGGCTCCGGATATAAGCCAGCAATCCCCCGATCACTCCCAGCGCCGCGAACAAGTCAGCCCGGCCTACGAGATTGGTCACCGCTTCGGTGGCGATCGGGTGCAGCGCGAAAACCGCCCCGGCAAGAAACGCAGCGGCCTTTCGCCGCACCGTCACAACCAGCACCAGCGAATACAGCAGCAGGACATTGGCGCCATGCAGCAGAAGATTGACGACATGATATCCCAGCGGCCGGTCGGCGTTGCCCAGCAGGTGGTAGTTGCACCAGTAGGAAAAGATTGTGAACGGGCGATACAACCCCTCTCCCGCCAGCGGCCACCAATATTCCAACTGCGGAATCTGCCTCGCCACTGCGTGCCAGGGCTGACGAAGCAGTGGGTTCTCCAATATGATCGTGCGACTGTCCAGAACAAACCCGGCGTGGTATGAGTTGCTGTAAGCCAGCAGGGTCAACGACAACAACGCCAGACACGCCATCAGATGTGTGGCGGGAGCCTTTGCGTTGGAGGGACGGACTGGAGTCGATTCGCTCAATGCGGTTTCACACCGAACTCTGCGACCTTCGGTTGGGCAAGGCGTTCGAAGTCGCCATACTGCATCTTTAACGCATCGCTGTGCGTACCGGCCTCGAACACGATGAAATCGTTTTCCGTCAAACTCTTCTCCACGTACGTCTCAACCCCGTACAGATTGCCAAACGGCGGCATGGTGCCCACCGCACAATCCGGAAACACAGTCTTGAACTCCGCTTCGGTGGCCAGCGATGTGCGACGGCCTGTCGCCTTGTCCAGCTTCTCCAAATCGACGCGATCATCGGCAGGCAGGACGGCCATGAATTTGTCGCCATTGGCCTTGATGATCACGACTTTGGCGTGTTGCTTGCCTTTCACGTGCTCGATGGCGGCGAGTTCCTGTGCCGTGAATGCCTCGGGATGATGAAGGATCTCGTAGCGGACTTTGCCTTGGTTGAGAAAATCAATCAGTTTGGCAGGTATTCCCATGACGCGCCTCCAGCCGCAGTATACCCCTCCCCACCCGCGTCGGCAAACCTTCTCATGGCGGACCGATCAACTCGCGCAACTTCGGGCCATACTCCGGACTCTGGCGCAATCCGCTCAATTCCGAATCGCGGGCGGCGATCTGGCCGAACCGGGGATCCACCGTCAACAACTCCCGCAGCGTCTCGTAGGCGTCTTCGAGCCGGCCCAACCGGCAGTACGCGCAAGCGAGATTGTAGCGCGCTCCCGAGAGATCCGGTTTCAGCCGGATCGTTACCTGCAGCTCGGTGACCGCGTTGCTGAAATCATGCGTCTTCAGGTAAACAAGACCAAGAACGGAATGCCCGCGCGCGTCCTCCGGCAGCGTCCTGGTCGCCTGCAAGGCGTAGGGCACAGCCAGATCGAACCGGGACTTCTGCACCTGCACCCGCGCATAATGCAAATTGGCGATGGCGGATTCTGGAAAATGCGCCAGCACATAGGTCCAGAACACTTCCGAATCGTGCCAGATGGGCGCCTGCTCGCGCGCCCTCACAGCAAAATAGGAAATCTCCCCGGCAAGCAACAGCGTCAGGGCCACCCGCACCAGGAGTCCGAATCGGTTCCATAACCACACGCATGCCCCCGCCACCAGCAACAACGGCGGCACCATGGCCAGGTACATGAATCTGTCCGCCACCGCCTGCGCCCCCGCTTGAAACAACCCGGAGACCGGCAGAATCAACGCAACAAAAGCGATTAAAGCCGCCAGGAGTGCCGGCGCGCGGCGCCTCTGCCAGATGCAGACGCAGACGATCGCCGCGAAGATCGCCAGCGGCACCCAGAACTCGATCTGGGTGATCGACGCATCCCCCAACGGATAATACGGCGAGAGCCACGCGGGCCAAATCAGCTTCCACAAATAGAAGACCATGCCCCGCACGGCCACCAGCGGACGTTCGCCCACACTCAATTGTTTCAAGCTGGTGACGGCATCCGACTTCGATTGAGCGAAGAACGTGATTCCGGCAACCACCACACATGCGACGATCAGCAACGCCTTCTCCCGAAGAAGCGGTCCCCATCCCCGTACCAGTTGCCGGCGCATCGGAGAGAAATCCAGCGCCAGCATGACAGCCGCCAGCGACATTGCCATCGGCTTGCTCAGCAACGCCGCCACTCCCAGTCCCATTGATGTCCACCACCAGCCGCCCCGCTGCCCCTGTCGTGCGTATCGGACGTACGCGCACAAGCTGGCGATGAAGAAAAACCCGCACAGCACGTTCTTGCGTTCCGCCACCCAGGCCACCGATTCCACCTGGAGTGGATGAATCCCAAACACGAGCGCCACGCCTGCCGCCGTGGCCAGCCGCTCGTTCCGTCCCCAGGTGGGGATGGATTCTCCCAGCATCCAGACGAACAGGAACATCAACGCCGTGTTCAAGCCATGCAATACCAGGTTTGTGAGGTGATGGCCCTGCGGTTGCAAACCGTACAGTTGATAATCCGCCACGTGCGACAGCCATGTCAGTGGCTGATAATAGAAGGGAACCGCCGTGGTAAACGCCCAACGCACCGTTTCCAGCGAGAGCCGGGGATGCTGTGTGACGAAACCGAGATATTCGTCGTCGTCCCAGTCGAGAAACTGGTTTCTGCTGCAGGGCCAGTGCACCCAGACGGTGATCGCCACCACAGCCAGCGCCACCGCGACTACGATGCCCGCCCGCGCTTTCATCTCACCAAAACTTCCAATCGCCCCGCGCCAGCACCCATGCCGCCAGGGCCGCATTGCTCACCGCGTGTGCGACGACGCATGAGAACACATCCTTGCGTTTGTAGTAGAGCCAGTTGTACAGCGCGCCGCAGACCAGTCCCGCGAGCCATTCGTGATGTTCCGCGCCAAACAGCGCCACCGTGATCGCAAACGACGGCCACGTAAACGTCCCCACCGGCACC
>CAZAQZ010000110.1:0-581 GCA_964487175.1 uncultured Verrucomicrobiota bacterium
GCTGCCGCTGAACCTATGCTTTACCTATCCAAGATGGCAGATCGACCCGAACACCCTCACCCCTTATCTCCCGGGACTGCTGTGGCTGGCGGGTTTACTGATGTGCTGGCGTTATCGCCAACGGTGGGGGAGGCCGGCGCTATTTGGCCTTGGCTATTTCACCGTGATGCTCTTTCCAGCCCTGGGATTCTTCAACGTCTATTTCATGCGGTACTCGCTGGTCGCTGACCGCTGGCAGTATTATTCAATCGTCGGCCCCATCGCCTTGACTATTGGCGGTGCGACCTTGATTGCCCAACGGGCCGGTACGCGAACCCGTGTTTTGGGAAGGTTCAGCGCAGCCGTCCTTCTGCTGGCGCTGGGGTTCTCGACTTGGAAACGAGTCCACATCTATCAGGATTCGGAAACGCTCTGGCGCGATACTTTGGCAAAGAATCCTGATTCCTGGCTGGCGCAGAATAATCTGGGAGTCATGTTAAAGAACAAAGGGAGGCTGTCGGAAGCACAGGAACACTATGAGCGGGCTGTTCAGATCGCGCCCGACTACCTTGAGGCGCACAACAATCTGGGAAATGTCCTGC
>CAZAQZ010000110.1:591-1946 GCA_964487175.1 uncultured Verrucomicrobiota bacterium
CCGATTGGGCAAGGTGCCGGCAGCCATCGCCGAGTATGAACGAGCGTTGCAGATCAGGTCCGATCAAGCCGAAACCCGCTACAACCTCGGAAACGCCCTGCTCCAGTTGGGCAACGTGACGAATGCGATCACCGAGTATGAAGGCGCGTTGCGGATCAAGCCCGATTATGCCGATGCCCACATCAATCTGGCAGTTGCCTTACAGGACTCGGGCCGGCTCACGGAAGCCATCTCCCATTACCAGCAGGCGATCCGCCTCCGACCGGATTCTCCCGAGGCCCATTACAATCTGGGAGGCCTCTTTGCGTTGCAAGGCCGGCTCGATGAGGCCATCGAACAATATCGGAAGGTCATCCAGATCAAACCGGATTACGCTGACGCGTACGGCAACCTCGCCAACGTATTGGTCGCACAAGGGCATCTCAATGAGGCCATTGAGAATTACCAGCAGACGCTGGTATTGTTGCCGAATTCCGCCCAGGCTCACTACAAACTCGGTCTCGCACTACAAATGCAAAATAAAGCCGGGGCGGCCATTGCACAATTCCGTGAAGCGTTGCGGATCGACCCAAACCACGAGGATGCGAGGCTACAGTTGCGCGCGCTCGGAGCACTCCCGCCGTAGTGAACCTCACGACCTGGCGCCTCGGTTTCGTTGTGCCGACTGCAGCTCTTTGCTTTGCGCCGCCAACTACAGCCATCAAGCAACTTGCCCGGCACGCGTATTCACCTTTCCAGCGCCCCATCCTCCAGTGTTGTTACCGGCTCCCACATTCGTGTTGACAGCTGTTTTCCCGGCCAGAGAAGATGAGGGAACCATGAGACGGATTCTTCTGACGGTCCTGATCCTCGGGTTCATTCTCGCCGCTGAAGGTCGAAGCGACGAACCGCTGGTCTATTACGCCGGCGCCGGCTGGTCCAAGGGCGGATTCCCGGACAGCGCGGACTGGAAGACGTGCGTGTCGGACTTCGCACAACGGTTACACTCTCCATTGAAAGTACAGATCAAGCCTTGAGCCATGGAAATCAGACACTCACCTGATCCCGATCATTATCCGCGCCTGACCGCCGAGGAACTGCGCGCCGGTTATCTCGTGCAGGATCTATTTCGACCTGGGATGGCGAATCTGCTCTACACAGATCTCGACCGGGCGATCCTCGGTGGTGTTGTGCCGACGAAGCAAAAACTTTCTCTCGCGACGTCCAAGGAACTCGCGTCGAGTTATTTCTGTGAACGACGCGAAATTGGCGTGATCAACATCGGCGGCAATGGCGCCGTTGTGGTTGATGGCAAAGAGTTTGCACTATTGAAGCGCGATTGCCTCTACATAGGGCGCGGAAGTAAGCAGGTTGAA
>CAZAQZ010000110.1:1956-8282 GCA_964487175.1 uncultured Verrucomicrobiota bacterium
AGACAAGGCGAATCCGGCGTCGTTTTTCCTGGTGAGCTATCCGGCGCATGCGGCGCATCCAACGCGTCTGGCCACCGTCAAGGAGGCGACAGCGGTGGATTTGGGTTCGGCACAAGACGCAAACCAGCGGACGATCCGCAAATACATACACACCGGCGGCATCCCAAGCTGCCAGTTGGTAATGGGTTTCACGGAATTGAAGCCGGGCAGTGTTTGGAACTCGATGCCGCCGCACACGCATGAGCGACGGACGGAGATTTATCTATACTTCGACCTGGCGGCGGACGCAGCCGTGTTTCATTTCATGGGTCGCGCCGGGGAAACGCGGCATGTGGTGATGCACAATGGCGAGGCGGTGTTGTCGCCCCCTTGGTCCACGCATTTCGGCGCGGGGACGCGCAACTACTCGTTCATATGGGCCATGGGCGGAGAAAACCAGGAGTTCGCGGACATGGATCCGATTGCCGTGAAGGATTTGAAATGATCCTCGATGACTTCCGATTGAACGGGCAAACCGCGCTGGTGACGGGATGCCGGCGGGGAATCGGAATGGCCTTGGCGGAGGCGCTGGCGGAAGCCGGAGCGGACATCGTCGGCGTGAGCGCCTCGCTCCAGAAGAGCGGCGAAGAAGTGGCGATGCGCGTCACAGCGCTGGGTCGGAAGTTCACTGGATACAAGTGTGATTTTTCCAATCGGAAGTCCCTCCACGAATTTGCCAAACAGGTCACAGGCGGTGGAACGCAGGTTGATATTCTCGTCAATAACGCCGGCACGATCCTGAGAGCGCCGGCAGCCGAGCATTCCGACGCCGACTGGGACAAGGTGATCGAAGTAAATCTGTCCGCTCAATTCATCCTCGCCCGCGAGATCGGCAGGCAGATGCTGGTGCGCGGACGCGGGAAAATCATATTCATCGCATCCTTGCTGACCTTTCAGGGCGGCATCACCGTGCCCGGATACGCGGCAAGCAAAGGCGGGATCGGGCAATTGACGATGGCCTTGTCCAATGAATGGGCGGGCAAAGGCGTCAACGTGAACGCGGTCGCCCCGGGCTACATGGAAACCGACAACACGACGGCCCTGCGGGCGGACCCGGTGCGCTCGAAGGCGATTCTCGAACGGATTCCCGCCGGACGCTGGGGACGCCCCGAAGATTTGAAGGGAGCGGCGGTTTTCCTTGCGTCGCGGGCGTCGGATTACGTCAACGGAACGATCGTGACGGTGGACGGCGGTTGGATGGGGCGTTAATGCAACAGAGAACGGCAAGCGGAGAATGATTTATGGCACGGGAAATACAGATGACAGCAGCTTCCACAACGGCGCCAAACGCAGGCGACACAGGGCGGTACCGATGGGTGATTTGCGCTCTGCTGTTTTGGGTCACAACAGCCAACTACGTTGATCGCAGCGTATTTGGCAATTTGGCTCCGGAGATGCCGGGCAGACTCCATGTGAGCAAAGAAACGTGGGATGTTGCTTACTGGAACATGCAGATGGTTTTTAGTGCGGCCTACGCGGTCAGCATGCTGTTCATGGGCCGACTCATGGACGTGCTCGGTCTGCGGTGGGGCTTTGCTTTCGCGTGTGCTTTCTGGGGTGTGGCATCCATGTTGCACGCGTTTGCCCCGGAAATTGGCGCGTTATTCGGCAGTGCCATCACTGGTTTTTTTATTTGCCGCATCCTGCTGGGCTTGGGCGAAGGTGGCAATTTCCCTGCCGCCATCAAGACCACGGCTGAATGGTTCCCCAAGCGCGAGCGAGCCCTAGCCACGGGTTTGTTCAATTCCGGTTCCAATGTAGGCGGCCTGCTGGTGCCGTGGCTGCTTCCCATTGTCATTGCCATCAATATTGGCGGCTTTACCTTGGGATGGAGAGGCGCATTCTTTATCACCGCCACTATCGACCTTTGCTGGATTATAGCCTGGCTGTCGATCTACAAGAAACCCGAGGAAGACCCCAAGGTGAGCAAGGCGGAACTGGCTCTTATTCAAAGCGATGCCGCCGAACCCACTGTCAAGATCCCCTGGAGAAAACTTCTTCCCCACAAGCAAATGTGGGCCTTTGCCGTGGCTAAGTTCATGACAGACTGCTTCTGGTGGTTCTACCTCTTTGGCTCTCCTGACTTCTTCAACAAGAAATTCAACCTTGATCCGGAGGGCCGCAAGTACATGATCATGATGATCTACGTCGTTGCCTCCGTTGGCAGCATTGCCGGCGGCTGGCTTGCGGGGGCCTTCATGAAACGTGGCTGGACAGTCAACAAAGCCCGCAAGATCACCATGCTCATCTGTTCAGCCTTTGTGCTCCCTGTCGTGTATTCGGCAATCACGGACAGCAAGTGGGTTGCCGCGGTGCTTATCACCATTGCAGCTTCAGCTCACCAAGCGTGGTCAGCCAACGTCTTCAGCCTTGCAGGCGACATGTTCCCAAGGCGCGTGGTCGGTTCGGTAACAGGTTTGGGTGGCATGATCGGTGCGGTTGGCGGCATGGCGCTCTTTTACATCACCGGAAAGGCGCTCAAGCAGACCGGCAATTACCTGCCGGTCTTCATCCTGGCCAGCTTGGCCTATATCACCGCCCTGGTGATTGTCCACCTGATCGTGCCAAGGCTGGAAACGGCCCGAATCGAAGAACCAGTTTCACCCCAAGTTGCCGCGATGTAAACCGGCCACTTGCGATAATCCGGGGAACTCCGTGAACTTTTCGGGTTCGACTTGCAACTACTGGGATAGAGGAGAACAATCCCAGTCAGGTGCAATCCGAATCCGACATGATCGAGCGGTTGTACGGGCAGCACGCGAGCGAACTATATAACTATCTCGCACGCCGATGTCCCGATGCCGCAACGGCTTGCGACCTGTTGCAGGAAACCTTTCTGCAGGTGGTGCGCCAGTCGGATCAACTGGCCAAGGTGGCGATGCCCCGCGCCTGGTTGTTCGCCATTGCCCGCAACATGCTGGCCCGCCACTATCGACGGCAGCGTGATCCGCAAGCCGCCGCGCAACTTTGGTACGAGCCAGAGTCCGACGCGAAGGACGACCGTCTCGCCGTCATGCGCGAGGCGATCCAGAAGCTTCCCCCCGAATTGCGCGACACGTTGGAACTGCGCCTTGAACAGGAATTGTCGTACGAAGAAATCGCCCATGTGCTGGGCATTCCCGTCGGCACGGTTCGGTCGCGCTTGCACAACGCCGTGCGACAGTTGCGTGATGCCATGAGAAGCCAGGAGGAAACAAACCCATGAAACCCGATGCATTGGAACGATTGTTGATGGACAGCGCGCTGGGTCGTCTGGATGCAGATGTCGAAGTGTTGCTGACTGATTATCTCGCTGGCAATCCTGGTGCGGCAACCCAATCCCAGGAGTTGCAGGAAGTGGTCCACTCGGCTACGAAGGCGGTCCGCAAGCCTGTGCCCGCCGCCGCATTGCCCAGTCCCATCCAACGGTTTGTGTGGCGGCATCGTGCAGAACAAGTTCTTGCTCTCGCTGCTTCCTTTGTCGTTGGGGTCGGGATCACCATTTTGGTATTCACTACGAATCTTCATCGCGAGGCGGCTGTGGCTTCACGCACGGTGACCATCCCGGGCACGGAAACTCGGCAGACTTTGGTGGCAAGCAAGACCCAGTCACTTCCGTTCTGGTCAAACCAACGGCTGTACCTGCTGGCTTCATCGCAGAGCGGCGCAAACGCGAAGGAAATACTGAAATGAGCGTGACCAAGTTATTCTCCAAGCAGGTTCTTTGGCTGGCCTGCGGTGGTCTGTTGTTGGTTTGCGCCGGCTGCAACCCGAAAGAATGGGTTTGCTGGGCGCCGGACGGCCAGCATGCATTTGTGCAGGGAGCCGATGATACCTGGCTGGTGGACAGTTCCGGCAAAATTCTTGGGAAGGTACCGGACGCACGCGCCTGGCTTCCGGATTCGCGGCGAGTGATCGCCGTCCACGCCGTCAAACCCGCAAGCTGGGATGAATACGCGCGTTTAATCGGCCCTGAACGCGTGGAAAAGACAATTACCGCTGCTGCGGGTGCATCCCAGGCAATTCAAAGTTATCAAGGTGACTGGAGCAAATTTGGCGACTCCGAGCTGTTCAAGAAATGGGAACGTGCAGAGATTGGCGATACCTACCGCGGAGATTGGCTGCTCCGGTCAGTGACTCTCTACTTGAAACAAACTAACCCGCAACTGATCGCCCCCGTCCTGCAGGCAATGTCGATCCCGGAGCAGGATCTTCTTCCCAGTATTTATGAGATCGTCATTCGCGATGTCGTGCCGTCCGACTCGCCGCCGGAGCATCTGCTTGCGCGATTGCCCGACGAAATTCTTTGGGTCTCCCCTTCGCCGAATGGGCAGGCAGTCGCATTTGCGGTGGCGGAGCCAAGTCGACCGGCCCTCTATGTGATCTCCCAAGCCAGCGGCGGCAGCCCTGTTTTGGTGGATACAGGAGCCATTGAGGCAGACTGGTCGCTGGATGGTCAGGACCTTGTTTACGCGAAGACAACGGTTCCTTACAGCCTGCTTGAGAAGAGCGTGCAACTCGGCACGATCACGCGTCGAAAGGTTTGCGGTCCGGATGGCCAGGTGATTGCCGCGCCGGAGCCAGCTTGGGATCTGGCCGGTGTGATTTTGGGTCAGAACTCCACGACGCGGGTCGCGTGTTTGCCGGATGGACGGATTCTGTTTGCAGCGGCGCCCATGCATGTGCCTGCCCTTAGCAGTGACGAACCGGGCCACTTCACGTTGTTTGCGATTCGACCCGGCGCCACGCCGGCGTTGGAGTCGGTCGTCAAACCCGAAGAGATCGCGCAACTGCCGAACCGCATCGATCGGTTTTCGCTGAGCCCGGACAAGAAGAAGGTGGCGATCCTGGACGAAGAGGGACAGGTCAGCGTCGTGTTTCTGGATACAGGCGAAGTGCGTCCGATCCAACAAACCAAGGTTTATTCCGACACAGGAAAATATACGCAGCTCATCCCCACATGGCGAACTACCGACGAAGTGACGTGCGTGGTGCCGGTGGGTGATCCTTTGGGCAGTCCCGAACGGGCGGAAGTTGTTCTGGCGAATTTGAACGGTCAAAAAACAGCCATCAGCAAGTCATGGCCTGACGCGATGGTCAAAGCGCTGTTGCTACCCCAGGATTGATCGGCGCCGCGGCGGGCGCATGGAGATTAATGGCAGTCTTTTGGGCTTTTGCCGACGAATTGCTTGAACCCGCGGCTGAAATCGTTCGGATGTTTGTACCCCAATGCGTAGGCAATCTCTTTGACGGAGAAGCGGCCCGTTTCCAGCAACTCCTGCGCTCTCGTCATCCGCAATCGCTGATGATACATGGCGGGAGATTCGCCGTGATGTGTTTGGAACATTCGCGCCAGTGTGGCAGGAGAAACCTGTAAATATTCGCACAGAGCGCTTACCGGATGCGGCTCCGCAAGATTTTGCGCCATCCAGCGAATCGCCAGTTCCACGCGTACGGAAGGTTCGGGCGGCTGCGTCTTGCGCTGGACAAGCCGGGCCACGGTGACATCGATCGCCAGATGCAATTGCTCAAGCGCGAGCTTGGTCAATTCGTCCGGTTTCTCAACTTCCAACCGGCACAGTGAATGAAATTGTTCCAGCTTGTGCCACAACCGCGTGCCGATCGACCATTGCCGAAAGGTCCCGGGTTCCGCAGCGCACTCCGAGCAGCGCGGGCCGGTACGCCATATCCACACAAGCAAATCAGACACACTGTCGGGCCGGTCGATCCAGCCGCTGGCGCAGTCAGGGTCAATTACGAGGAAGTCACCCGGGCCCAAAACTTTTTTTTCATTCTCGAGAACCAGGGTGGGCCTGCCCCGGTTCACCAGAATATAATGCCAGCCCGGGTGGCGGGAAACGGGAATGGGATTTCGTCCATACTGCCGATGTCCCCAGGCGAGGTAAAGAAGGTCCAATTGGGCGCTTTCCGGGCAGACCCAGCGTGGTCGGCCCGGCGGCGGCAAATGTAATTCCGTCGGAAGTGCGCTCATGGATTAAAAGACCTAGTATCAACCATCATGCTTCAAGAGGCTACCAAAATCGTGTTGGCTAGACAAGGGTGGCGTCGTAAGATGGTAGCGCACAAACTATCTGCTTCAACTGACGGTAATTACAATGACTACGACATCATCTGCTGCACTCCCGAAAACCAAGACGGCACCGGCCGCCCCCCTTGGTCTTGAAAAATCTTTCGGTTTTGGTGACCGGCTTGGATTGGCGACGCCGGGCCACTTTGCCGCCGCACGCAAATACGATTTCGCGCCGATCTTCGCCCCGAACATCATCGAGCAGGAGATGTGCCAGGAT
>CAZAQZ010000111.1:0-8268 GCA_964487175.1 uncultured Verrucomicrobiota bacterium
CTGGCGGCCAACGTGTTCATTGGCCCGGCGCTGATGGCATTCACGCGGATCTTCTTGGGGCCGAGGTCGTAGGCCAGATAACGGACTGATGCCTCCAGTGCCGCTTTCGCCACCCCCATCACATTATAATGGGGAACAACTTTCACGGCCCCATAATAGGTCATGGCGATGATGGATCCCCCTTCTGCCATGAGCGGCGCCGCCCCGCGTGCCAGGGCAACCAACGAATAGGCGCTCACGTCATGGGCCACACGGAACGCCTCCCGGGAGGTATTGATAAACTCGCCTTCCAGTGCATCCTTCGGCGCGAATGCCACAGAGTGCAACAAAATGTTCAATCTCCCGAAATCCTTTCCGACCTGCTCGAAAACGCGGGCGACGTCCTCGTCGCGCGTGACATCGCACGGATAGAGGGGTGTGTCCTCCCCAAAAGTTCCCGCAAGTTCCTCCACGTTTTCCTTGAGGCGCTCGCCTTGATACGTGAAGGCCAGTCGCGCTCCCGCTTCGTGCCATGCCTGCGCAATCGCCCAGGCAATGGAGCGCCTGTTCGCCACGCCAAAAACAATGCCCGTTTTCCCCGCCAATGCCGCTGTCGAAGATTGCATGATGGACAGATTTTGAGTGAAAGCAGCGGGCCAGTCAAGCTTGCCGCAAGATCACACGGGCTGGCGCGCCATCCGCGCCCCGCAGTTTCACAGGCAGCGCCATGACCTCGTAATCTCCCGGTGGCACCTCCGCCAGATTCAGTCCTTCGACAATCACCACGCTGGCCCTCAACAGCGTGTGATGCACAGGATGATCCTTGCTGCCGAATGGCTCCACGGACAGATAATCCACTCCGACCAATTTCACGCCATGGGCCACCAGATATTCCGCTCCATCCGCCGCCACAGCGATGAAACCCTTGTCGAACTCCCGTTCGTCGCTCGCCCACCGGCGTGAGTTCTTCGTCTTGAACAACGCCCGCGTCACTCCCCGCAGGTCGCATTTCTCCAGAGCCGCACGGTTGATGTGTCCCAGGATGTTCGTCAAATCAAACACACGGCACGGACCGACCAATACCTCCAGCGGGAGCCGGTCAATGCCCACTCCGTCCGGTTCGAAATGAAACGGTGCATCCATGTGAGTGCCCGTGTGCGCACCCATATCGATTCGTGTGACGTTGGCAACACTGCCCTTGGCGGTGCTGCTGGCAAGCCTCAGCGACAAGCCGGGGTCGCCTGGCCACGTGGGCATTCCTTCATGAACCGGCACGGTGATATCGTAAAGCTTCATAAGACGAAGGATGGTAAACCAACCGGCCGCACACGGCAACCATCAGATCGCTGTCACGGCGGCGGACTCAAATCGATCACTTGTTCAGCCGAATCGTCCACCACCAGTTTCGGAAATGCTTCATAGTAAAATTGGTGATGCTGGATCGACCGTTTTGGGATGAGCCGCACATGCGTCCCAGATGGAATTTGCGTCAGCGCCTGGGAAAGTTTGTCTGTGACAATCGGGTCGAGCCCCAGCGCATGCTGTTCGGTCAGACTTTTGCCGCCGAACCAACGGTGTAACTCCCCCGCCTCGCGGGAATACACACCGATGGACACACCCGCCAAACCAAACGTCGCCACGATGACCGCCACCTGTGCCGCCCGCCACGCTGACCGCAACTTATCCCGCCGTGTTCCTCTCAGGAATTTAATCACGGCAACCACGCCTGCCACCAGCCACACCCGCGACAACGCGACCGGGAACGGAGAAACCGGTAATCCCACAAGTTCTTCGTCGCTCTTGCGGCGCTGGCCGGTCCAAGCCATCCACGCAACGAGAAGCACCGCCGCAACTGCCGCCCATTTCTGCCAGCGCACACGCCGCAGCACCGCAAAACTTCCCCGCCACAGCAGCGCCGTCATCAACAGCGCGGGGACAAACAAATCCAGCAGCACGCGCTCCATCGAGGTCTTCAATTGCGCATCCAAATCGACGCGTGAGCACAGATACACTCCCGCGACGAGAATCGCACTGATCATCACACTCAATAAGAGCCACAGATTCTCCGTCCTGCGGAATCGCCCCCCGCAAAACACGACAGTGACGGCCACTAACGACCAGAAGAACGCATAGTCACCCTCCGCGAACGCATACCGAAAAAACGCGCGCGCGATCAGGCCGCATCGCGAAACAACATCGCCCGGTGCCACTCCAAAATCGGATGGCAGATGTTTCCACCACACGAACACCTGCCAGGGGGCCGCCAGAATCAGCGTCACCAAAACTGCCAATCCCACCGCGCGTAACGGCATCTTCCGCATGATCGCCACAAACACCAGCGCGAGAAATCCCGCCCCAATTCCAATCAGCGCATCTTGCTTCACCCAAAAGGCGATCCCGCCAAAAAGTCCCGACAGCCGCAACCAGTCACTTCGCTGCGGATCGCGCAGCCATGAAACCGCTGCTCCAAAGAACACCAGCAAACAAACCGCCAGCGGCAAATCAGCGTACGTAATCTTCACCTGCTCCATCAACACCGGCAGCGCGCACCACCACAACAACCAGACACCGCGCGGCCCGATTCGCCACGTCCCCAGCCACCACCACAGGACCGCCGCACCCGCCGCAAAAAATGCCGCAAACACCACCCGCGACGCGACATCATCAAACCGGTTCATCCAAAAAAAAACAAACGCCTGCGCGCCCGGCACCAGCGGCGGATAACCCGTGTGCGCCGTTGTGTGCGGATCGAACATCGTCGCCGGCCACGTCCGTGCGAAAAAGGTCATCTTCGCCTTCAATCCCCACATCATCAATGCGTCGTACCCATAAACGGGCCGGCCCCACGACAACGCCAGCGACACCAGCACCAGCAGCAGCGCCAGACCGGTCGCCAGACCGAACCGCGGCCGTGTCCAACGGGCACCCGCCATTGTCAGCGCGCCCAGAGGAATAAGCAGGATGACGGGCAGCAACAACAAGACGCGTGAAAACATCCAGCCGAAGAGATAGGCAACGAAGAAAAGCAGCGCCTCAAGAAAACATCCGACGCAAAACCCCAGTCCCAGTTGCGCCAGCCGCGGTGTCTGGCAAATGGGCCGCCAACAAAGCCGGAGGACCCCCACGCCTGCCAGCGCAAGCGCCATCGCGGCTGTGGCCGCAAGCAGAAGATTCATTTCGTATAGGTGTCGTAAACGCGGAGCAGTTCGGAAACACTCCACGCCTGTGCAAAGCAACCAACGGGCCGGTGCGGCACGTCACCGTCGAAAATCTCCGACACGCTTCCCAGGCCCGCTTCCTCCAAATGATCGATCAACCCCTGAATAAGCCGCGTGACTTCTTTGCGGTGCGTCTTGCCGTTGCCGTTGATGCGCACATAGGCATCAATGTACGGACCGATCAGCCAGCCCCACACTGTTCCCTGATGATACGCGCAATCGCGTTTCCAGGTGTTGCCCGTGTATTTCGGGCAATACCTCTCATCCTTCGGCGACAGCGAACGCAGCCCGTACGGGGTCAGCAAATGTTCGGTCACCACATCGAATACCGCCTTCTGCTGCGTCTTATCCAGGGGCGAGAACGGCAGGCCCACCGCAAAAATCTGGTTCGGCCGGATGCTTGGGTCACGGAAATTCCCCTGGATCACGTCATACAGATAACCGCCCTCGGCAAACCAAAACGCCTTCACGAAGCTCCCCGCCACCTTGTCGGCCAGTTTGCGCAGGATGACCGCTGCATGGATGTCCTGAACAAGCTTCTCCTCCATTTCCGCCAGCATCAACAGCGCGTTGAGCCAGAGCGCATTGATCTCCACCGGCTTGCCGTGGCGCGGCGTGGGGACATAACCGTCCACCTTCACGTCCATCCACGTGAGCTGCGAACCGGGCGTGCCGGCGGTAATCAGGCCGTCGGAGTCGGCATAAATATCATAGCGCGTCCCTTCCTGATAATGTCTGATCACTTCCTGCAGCGCAGGCAGGAGTTCGCGCGCCCCCTTGTCGTCTCCGCTGGCCTTCCAGTATTTCCAACCCGCCACCACAAACCACAGGGACGCGTCCACCGTGTTGTATTCAGGTTTTTCGCCCACGTCGGGAAACACATTCGGAATCATGCCGCGATCCACGTACCGGGCAAACGACTTCAAAATCTTTTTGGCAACATCAAACCGCTCCGAGGTCAACGTCAGGCCGGGCAGCGCGATCATCGTGTCCCGTCCCCAATCCGTGAACCACGGGTAACCGGCCATCACGGTCAGATAGTCCTGGCCGCGGCGCGCGATGAATGAGTCGGCCGCAATCAACAGCGTCTGCCGTGTTGAGTCCGGATCGCGCTCAAATTGTTTGCGGCGTTGCCGCTCGCGGGCAACCAATTCCTCGGCGTTGACGTTGTTCTTCTTTTCCGTGGACACAACGACGAACACGGCATCGCCCGCCGGAATATTGAACGACAACTCAAAGGGAGTGAACAGATCCTCCGCGTAATCCAGGCCGCGTTCCTCTTCGACGGGATAGGTGAACTGTTTGTACCAGTCAGCCTTGAGATCGACTCCGTCGGTTTTGGCGTAGAAATACAGGCGCGGCAGTTTCTTGAATGGCTGGATCGAGATCACGCCCTCTCCGCGCTCCACGGACACATCCACGTCGTCGCTGCGCTCGATCAACGAATTGTAATCACGAAACGCCAGTAACGGCCGCAGTCTGAGTTCAAACGCGCCGCGCCCACTCATGTTGCGATAGCCGACGACGATCGTGTTCTCGCCGTGAATCAGGCAGATGCTTTTTTCGATTTCAAAATCCTGGCTGACGTAGCGAAAGGTCGGCCACGGTCTCAGGCGGAATTCCGTCTGAATGTTAAACCCGTGCGGGTACACCGTGCCGGGATAAAGGTTCGTCGACAGGTAGGATCCCTGTCCGTTGATGACGACGCGATCCTCGAATTTCGAGAGCAGGACGTATCGATCGACCGGCGGCTTCAGCGCCGCCACCAGCAGGCCATGCTGGCGCCGTGTGTTGGCGCCGATGATCGTTGAACACGCAAAACTGCCAAGGCCGTTGGTTTCCAACCATTCCTTGGACAGTGCGCACTTCAGATTCTGGCATTCTGTTTGATCAAATATCGTCCGCACCTGGACCCTCACATCTCCTTAATTGGACGCTCTCTCGCCGAAGCAGGTTACACCGTCTTTGCAACCTCGAAAAGGGAAAATCAAGCCGTCACGCTGCGCGCGTTGTATTCGTTGGGCGACAGGATGGGCCGTCCCCAAGGAAACAAGCCGCGTGTTAATGCTTTTTTAGTACTTTCCGGCATCCTTTTAATTACCACCTTGCTCCGAGTGCTGCCATAGTCATGCTGGCTTTCTGACGGAGCCATGTGTCGGGCGCACTCAACGGTGCCGCCATGAAGAATGCAAACGATCGGTTTCGCGACGATGACGGAAGGAGTGTCTCTTTGAATCCTTCGATTCGTCATGAACCGTGTGTCCAACGGGAGACGATGAAAACATGAATGGTTCTGAGTTGATGCAGGTTGCCTTGTACTTCGGTTTGCTCATCGGGCTGACACCGCTGCTGGGCGGATATATGGCGCGCGTCTTTCAGGGCCAGCGCACTTTTCTCTCGGGAATCCTCGGGCCGCTGGAACGAGGCATTTACCGGCTCAGCGGCACCGACCCAAAGGAGGAAATGTCCTGGAAACGCTATTTCTTCGCGGTGCTGATCTTCAACGTCGTGGGGATCCTCTCGCTGATGGCGATTCAAATGACGCAAGGGTGGCTGCCGTTGAACCCGCAGAAGTTTCCCAATGTGCCCTGGGCGCTGGCTCTCAACACGGCCATCAGCTTCATTACCAATACCAACTGGCAGGCCTACTCGGGCGAAAACACCATGAGCTACCTGACCCAGATGTCCGGGCTTGCGGTGCACAATTTCCTCAGCGCCGCCACGGGCATCGCCATTCTCGTCGCCTTCGCGCGAGGAATAAAACGCGCCACGTCCAAATCACTCGGCAGTTTCTGGGTCGATCTCACTCGCACAACCCTCTACATCCTGCTGCCGCTGTCGGCCATCGCCGCCATTGTGCTCGTCAGCCAGGGTGTGGTGCAGAATTTCAAAACCTACCAGGACGCCAAATTGGTCGAGCCCTACACCACGCAGGTGCAGACGAATGACGCAAACGGCAACGCGATGATGACGAATATCGCGGTAACCGCACAGACCCCCCTGCTCGACGCGAAAGGCCAGCCAGTGCTTTCCAACGGCGTGGCGGTGACGGTAACGACAGCGTCGCTGGATGGCAAAGGCCAGCCGCTCACCACGAACGTGCCTGTCATGGTCAATCAACTCGTCGAGACGCAATCCATTCCGCTCGGCCCGGCCGCGTCGCAGATCGCCATCAAACAACTCGGCACAAACGGCGGCGGGTTCTATGGCCAGAACAGCGCGCACCCGTTCGAGAATCCAACTCCGTTCAGCAATTTCGTGGAGATGTTCGGCCTGATCATCATTGCGGCCGGACTGGTATACGCGTTCGGCAAGCTGGTCGGGGACCAGCGGCATGCGTGGTGTTTGTTTGGCGTGATGCTGGCCTTGCTGGTGGGCTGTTTCGCCCTCGCATGGTGGGCGGAGACGCGGCCCAATCCCGTGCTCGGCAACCTTCACCCCTTGCTCGAAGGCAAGGAGCAGCGGTTCGGCGTGATGAACAGCGTGCTGTTTGCCACGGCCACGACAGGGACGTCCTGCGGCGCCGTCAACTCGATGCACGACAGTTTCATGCCGCTGGCCGGGCTGGCTCCCTTGTGGAACCTGATGCTCGGTTGCATCGTGTTTGGCGGCGTCGGCGCCGGGCTGTACGGAATCCTCATGCACGTGCTGCTGACGGTCTTCATCGCCGGGTTGATGGTCGGGCGGACACCCGAATATCTGGGCAAGAAAATCCAGGGCTGGGAGGCCACCTGGGCAGTAGTGGCAATCCTGATCCCGAACATGGTAATCCTGGCGGGCTCGGCCATTGCCTGCAGCCTGCCGGCTGGCCTCTCCAGCTTGAACAATCAGGGCCCACACGGCTTGAGTGAAATCCTTTATGCGTATGCATCTGCGGCAAACAACAATGGCAGCGCCTTCGCGGGCCTGAACGCGAACACGTATTTCTACAACCTGACGCTTGGCACGGCGATGTTTCTCGGTCGGTTCGGCGTGGCGTTTGCCGTGTTGGCCATTGCCGGTGGTCTGGCGGCGAAAAAAACAGTGCCGGCTTCACAGGGGACGTTCCCAGCCAACGGCTTAACCTTCGCCTGTGTGCTGTTCGGAATCATCATGGTTGTGGGCGCTCTTACGTTCTTCCCGTCCCTGTGCCTCGGCCCCATCGTCGAACACGGGCTGATGCTCGGAGGACGGGTGTTTTAACGCCATTTTAGCGTTTTTTTAACAGAATCTGAGGCCCTTTTAATTAACACCGGTTGTCAGTCAATGTCATAGTCACCCACAGGAAAGAGCACGAACTATGACTACAATTGAAATCATACAAATCGTCCTGTTTTTCGGTTTGGGAATCGCGTTAACGCCCCCGCTGGGCCGGTTCATGGCCCGCGTGTTCAAGGGCGAGAAAACGTTCCTGCACCCCATTCTCCAGCCGATTGAGACCTTCATTTATCGGCTGACTGGCGTCGACCCGACCGAGGAGATGTCCTGGCTCCGGTATATGTGGTCCGTGGTCATAATGACCTGCGTCGGCTTCGTGATGTTGATGGTGATCTTTTTCACCCAGCAAATGCTGCCGTTCAATCCGCAGAAGTTCGCCGCGCTGAGCTGGCATCTGGCCTTCAACACAGCCTGGAGTTTCACCTGCAACGCGGACTGGCAGTCGTATTCGGGCGAGTCCGTGATGAGCTATTTCACACAAACCATCGGCCTGTCCGTCCATCAATTCCTCAGCGGCGCGGTGGGCTTGGCGGTCCTGGTCGCCGTGGGACGCGCGTTAAAGCGGCACACGACCAAGACCATCGGCAATTTCTGGGTGGACCTGACCCGCTGCGTTCTCTACATCGTTCTCCCGCTTTCGGCGCTCTGGGCCATTCCGCTGGCCTGGCAGGGTTGCCCGCAAACGTGGAAGCCCTATCCGGATGCCAAGCTGGTTGAACCGTACACCACACAGGTGCAGACCAATGACGCAAACGGCAATGCGATCATGACGAATGTCGCGGTAACCGCACAGACTCCCCTGCTCGACGCGAAAGGCCAGCCAGTGCTTTCCAACGGCGTGGCGGTGACAGTAACGACGGCGTCGCTGGATGGC
>CAZAQZ010000112.1:0-8241 GCA_964487175.1 uncultured Verrucomicrobiota bacterium
GCCACCACGGCGACGATTGAGACGAAAAATGATTTTGCGAGCATCTCCGTGGACAAAGCCGGGGCGGTCTATCTCGACAAGCAACCGGTCGGCGCGAACGAACTCGTGTTGCGGTTGAATGCCTGGCATCACACGAACGAAAACCTTCGCGTGTTCATCAGTGGCGATCAGGATGTCCGCTACGGCGCGGTCGTCCATGTCCTGGATCTGGTGCGTTCGACCGGCATCCAGAAGGTGGGCGTTGAAATCCGCGATCTCACACCGACACAACCATGAACGGTCAATTGAAATATCTGAATCTGTTTGGTATGCTGGTGTTGGCGGCATTGTGCGTTGCCCAATGGCAGCGGGACCGCCGCTTGAATCTCGAAGTCAGCCGCCTCGATCAAGTGCGCTTGGAACAGGCCGCAAGAATCGATGATCAAGCAAACACAGTGAGAGGATTGAATGAGGATTTGGGCCAGCTCAAAACATCGCTTGCCCGTGAACAATCTCTTCGCTCCGACGCGGAGCAAAAACAGCGATCTCTCGAAGACGCGAACGGACAACTGACGTCGGAGCGCGACCAGTTCAAGGTTGCCATAACGAATTGGGCCAATGCCGTGGCATTGCGGGACGAACGCATGAAGGAAGCCAACGGCCGGATCGAACAACTGGCGGCAGACTTGAATGCCACCATTCGCAAATACAACGGATTGGTTTCAAATTACAACGCCGCAGTCAAGGCGTCCGGTGCAACACGGGCACAACCATGAACAGTGAGGTCAATTGATGAAAGATGTATTGTCATTAAATAACGTCAGCAAGAGCTATCGCGATGCGGATGGCAGCCCGCTTGACGTCATCCATATCAGCCGGTTGTCGCTGGCCACGGGCGAGCAGGTCGCGCTGGTCGGCCAGAGCGGCTCGGGTAAGAGCACGCTGCTCAATCTGATCGCGGGCATCCTGTTGCCCGATAGCGGCGAAATCCTGGTGAATAGCACGAATATCACGAAGCTGGCCGAGGCGGCGCGGGACCGGTTCCGCGCGGCCAACATCGGATACGTCTTTCAATCGTTCAATCTGCTGCAGGGCTTCACGGCGCTGGAGAACGTGCTGCTGGGCCAGATGTTTGCCGGCGGCACAAACGGCGGCGACCGCGCCGTGAAACTGCTCGAGATCGTCGGCCTCGGCAAACGGCTGCATCACAAACCGCGCGCCATGTCGGTCGGCGAACAACAACGCGTGGCCATCGCCCGCGCTTTGGTCAACGCGCCGCCGCTGGTGTTGGCCGATGAACCGACCGGCAGCCTCGACGCGAAGAACAGCGAGGCCGTGCTAGAATTACTCCAGCAGATTTGCGCCGACAACAAGCACACCTTGTTGCTGGTCACGCACGACGCGGCGGTCATGAAACGATTCGATAAGGTGATTCAGCTGGAGGAACTGCGATGAACCTTCTGAAGATCATCCTGAAAAACATGCGCCAGCGCGCGCTGGCCACCACGTTGACGACCATTTCCGTTGCCCTGGCCGTGGCGTTGACCGTGGCGATCCTCCATATCAAGCACGGCATGGAAAACCGCTTCGAGCAGAGCGCCATCGGCTATGAAATGGTTGTCGGGGCCAAGGGCAGTCCGTTGCAGCTCGTACTCAACACCGTGTTCAACCTCGACATTTCGCCGGGCAATATTCCATGGTCACTCGTCGAAAAACTGCGTGAGGACAGACGCGTGAAAGCGGCCGTGCCGTTCTCGGTCGGCGATAATTATCACGGCTTCCGCATCATCGGCACGACGGACCAATTCGGGGAAGCGTTCGGTTACAAGCTTGCCGAGGGCCGCTGGTTCAACTTCTCCGAGGCCGCGTTGCGCGACGCGTTTATCGAGGCCAACGAGCACGCCCACGAACGAATTGCCGAGGAACGCGGCGAGACTCCACCGAAGCCCGCCGAGCACCACCATGAGGCGTCCGAGGCCGTGATTGGGGCAACCGTCGCCGAGCAAACCGGGCTGCGCGTTGGGCAGACATTCATTGCGGCACACGGTCTCGAGCCTTCGCCCAACGCCGAGCAGCACACGGACAATCCGTGGACGATCGTCGGTATTCTTGCACCGACGCATACAGCAGTGGACCGCGGGTTGTACATCAACCTCGACAGCTTCTACCATATTGAAGGTCACGAAGTGCGCGACAAGTCGAAGGCCGAGGCAAAGAAGGAGGAGCCAAAGGACAATGACCCCGATCCGGGTCAGGTGTCCTCGGTGGCGGTGAAGCTGCGCAGTCCCATCCTCGCCTTGACGCTGTATCGGGAGATCAACGACAGCGACAATGCAATGGCCGCGTTCCCCGCCGTCGAAATACGCAAGCTGTTTTCCATCGTCGGCAACATCGACCACATTCTGCTGGCCCAAGCCATCCTGATCGGGATCGTCGCCGGGGTCGCCATTGCCGTGTCGATCTATAACTCGATGAGTGAACGTCGGCGCGAGATCGCGATTCTGCGGGCGCTCGGGGCGCGGCGCGGGACGATCTTTGCCGTCGTCGTGTTGGAAGCCGTCTCCATTTGCGCAATCGGCGCGGTGGCGGGTGTGATTGGCGGACACATCATCGTGTTCCTGGCCAATGCGGCGTTGCAGCGTGTGTCCGGGTTCACCGTATCAGCGTTTGAATTTCAAACAGTGGAGTTGATAGTCGTGGCGGGGTGCATTATACTTGGAGCGCTGGCTGGCCTTGGACCGGCGGCCCGCGCGTATCGCACGGAAGTCGCAAAGAACCTGGCGCCAACCTCCTAAAGATATGATGAAGATTGTCAAACGCGTTCTGATCGTCATTGCTTTGCTCGGCGTGGCTGTTGCCGCAGGCAGCCTTGGCGATTGGGCCATGGGCAGGAAGCCGCCGCCGCCCCGCGCCATCCCCGCGGGTGCCGCCTTGGTTGAAGGAACTGACTCTTCACTCGGCAAGATCAAGACGCTCGATCTCTCGTTCGATTTGCTGAAGAAGTGGACGTACATCGAGGGTAAATCGCAGATTCCCCCATTCATTCGCGCGTTCGACGGTCAGAATGTGCAGATGGCCGGTTACATGATGCCGCTGCAGGACGTCAAGAGTATCAAATCGTTCGTCCTCGTGCCCTCTCTCTTTGGTTGTTGTTATGGCCAGCCGCCGGCGGTTAACCACGTCATCCTGGTGAAAATGGGCGAAGGCAAAACTGCGAAATATTTCGGTGATACGATCCTCGTGCGCGGACGGTTCCATAGCGGCGAAGAGAAGGACGACGGCTACGTTGTCAGCCTCTACCGGATTGATGCCGAGGAGATCGTTGCGCAGTGACGATGAGCAAGGTATCAGGCGGGAGTTTGCTGGACCGCATCGGGTTCTGGTCGTCCGCCTTGTGCGCGCTGCATTGCACGGCAATGCCCATTGTCCTGGCGATGCAACCACTGTTTCTCTGGTTCCGTGTCAGCCGGGTTGTCGATAATACGCTCCTCGGGATCGCCGCAACGGTGGGTTTGGGCGGCTGCCTGTGGAGCTTCCGGCGGCATCATGATATGTTCCCGCTGATGCTCGTCGTCGCCGGACTGACGACAATCGGTTTCGGGCGTGGGTTGGGCATGCGAACACTGGTGATTGCCGGACCGTTGTTGATGGCTTACGGACTTTGGCTGAACCGGCGGCTCTGCAAATGCAGCACCTGCCTGCACTGATCACATTTCAACTCTTCTTCGCCGCCTGCATGCTTTGCTCATAGAGCGCACGCGTTTGCCTCATGGCAAGCTGATAAGTCCTGAGAAATTCCGCAGCATCCTCAAATCCAAGGCGTTTGGACAGAAGCAACCGTTCGTGTTCATCAGCGGGCAGATGGGACACGCTTGTGTTCTCCGCGCGACGCAACACCGACTCGATGCGCCGCAGGAAAAGATAATTGCGGCGCAACTGGGCGCTATGTTCCTCGTCGAGGATACCCATCGAGGTCAGGCGGTTCAGAGCCGCCAGCGTGTGCGCCGTCCGCAATTGCCTGTGTGCGTGACCATGGAGCAGTTGCAGCGTCTGCGTGAGAAACTCGACATCGATCAATCCGCCGGGTCCCGTCTTGAACTCGAACTCGGGATTCTTTTGATCGCCGCGCTCCGTCTCGATCCGACGGCGCATCTGGCGTATTTCCCCCACCTCTGCCGCAGTGAGCGAACGGCTGTAAATAATCTGGTGGATCATCTCGATGAACTGCTTCCCAAGCCCGGCATCTCCCGCAACAACGCGCGCTTTGACCAGCGCCTGCCGCTCCCAAAGTTGCGCGCGCTTCAGATAATATTCCCGGTGCGCCTCCAGTGAATTGACCAGCGACCCCTTTTCACCATCCGGTCGCAGCCGGGCATCGACCGCAAACAATGTTCCCTCGCTCGTGGGCTGGGACATGAATTCGATCAGGCGTGTCGCCAGTTTGATCACCTGTGCCTGTTCGCGGGCATCCTTGCCGCCTACGAACAGCACATCGAGGTCCGCTCCATATCCAAGCTCCGAACCGCCAAACTTGCCCAAGCCGATGATGACGAAGGGCAGGCGCTTGAGTTTCAACTCCCTCCTCACCTGCTCCAGCGAAAACTCCAGACACGACTCCGCCAAATGTGACATCTCCTGGTGCACCTGCTCAAGGTCTACAAATTCCATCACGTCCTCGATGCCGATCCGCAACATCTCGCCACGCTTCCAGATGCGCGCTACATCCAGCGCGGAGACGCTTTCCTCGTCATCAACTGCGGGTGCAGCCGCCATAAACGTGCCCCGCAATTCCTCGCACATCCTCTCACGGCTCCTTGGTTCCGTGAGGGCCACGCCGCGGCAGATCTCGTCGAACAACCCGGGTTCTTTCGCCATGATATCGGAAAAGTATTTGCTCGCGTCTCCCAGGCGCATCAACATCTCCACGAGGTTCGGATTGCGGACAAGAATCTCGTAGAGCAGTCCGCGCGAACCGTACGCCGCCGCAAACCGCTCGAACCGCAACAGCGCCGCATCGGGATCAGCGACACTTTTCGCCGACGTCATCAACAGGGGAAAGAGCCGCGTGAACAATTCCTTCGTCCGCTGTGATACATGCACGAACCCGGAGCCATGCAACATGCCTTCCACTGTCTTGACCACCGCCGGAACATCCGCAAAGTTCACCTGACGCAACACCTCCGGCAGGTTTTCAGGAGTCAGTTGCTCTTCTCTAACTCCCGCCTTGCCCTTGTCGGCACTGGCCAGCACGCCCTGGTAAATATTTCGCACGGCGGCGGTATGCGTCCGTTGCGCGTGAAAGAAATCATCCACCGTCTTGAATCCCAGGCCGCGGGCGAGCCGAGCCAGCGCCCGCTCCTCGTCGGGGATCGTGTGTGTCTGCAGTTCCATTTCCATCTGGAGGCGGTGCTCGACGTTGCGCAGGAAACGATACGCGCCGGCCAGCGTGGCGGCGTCTTCTTCGCGGAGCATTTTCGCCTTTACCAGCGCCATCAATGCACGCAGCGTGTTCCGCTCACGCAGTGCCGGCAACTGCGCGCCGCGCAACACCTGAAATGATTGGACGATAAACTCGATTTCACGGATTCCGCCAATCCCCAGTTTGACGTGTCGTGTCAGCCGATCTTCGGTCACAATTTCCTGCTCGATGCGCTGCTTGAGCGCGGCCATTTGCTGGATGACGTTTTCACCGGCGTGCCGCGCGTACACGAACGGCTGCACCATGTTCAGAAACTCGTCACCGAGGGCAGGGTCCCCCGCGACCGGACGCGCCTTCACAAGCGCCATCCGCTCCCACGTTTCACCCCACTCCGCGTAATAGTTCTCGCAACTGTCCAGCGACCGTGCGATCGGTCCGGTCTTGCCCTCAGGACGCAACCGCAGGTCGATGCGAAAGATTGTCCCCTCCTCGCCCGTTGCGCTGACGGCGCGGGTGATTTCCTCAGCGAGCTTCGTGAAGAAAAGGTGATAAGAAATGGCAGGCGTCAGTTGTCCCTCTTCGCCGTACACAAAAATAACATCCACGTCGCTGGAGTAATTCAACTCCTGCCCGCCCAGCTTGCCCATCCCAATCACCGTGAAACGGCCGGACGCCCGTTCCGTTCCCGCGGGCAGCTTCATCTGCGCACGCAGCGTCTCCAACGCGATTTCGAAGACGGCTTGCAGGCAGACATCGGCAACGTTGGACAACTCCAGGGTCGTCACCTCAACCGTGGCCAGCCCGATGAGATCGCGCACCCCGATTCGCAGCGTCTCCCGTCGCCGAAACCGCCGCACCACGTCGTACTTCTGCGCGGGCACGCGGATGGACATAAGCAACCGCATCAACTCCGCCCGGAGCCAGGATTTTTCCCGCGGTGCCTTCAGCGTTTCCGGTGCGATGAGAAAATGGAAGTGCTCGGCGTTTCGCATCAGCGTATCGGCCAGTGCCTGGGAATGCGCAAACACCCGCACCAGCAGGTCGAGTCGGTCCGGCGCCTCCTGCAAGTAGTGATAGAACATGTTCGGATTGGGCAACGCCGAGACCAGCCGCTCGAAACTAATGAGCGCGCGGTCGGGATCGGCGGATTCCTCGCACACGCCGATCAAGTGCGAGAAGATTTTGGCGAGATTCCTTCGCTGCAGGTTGTCCGCGTAGAGATGATTGATCGCCGTGTACACGTGCTGCGGATCGTGAAACCCGTGGGCCCGAAGCAGAGCATGCGCCGCCGTCTTGGACGGTGGTCGCGCGGAAAGCAGGGAGGAAAGCTTCCCGACGGAGCTTGCTTTACGCGGGCGCGAGCGGGCCATGTAGGTTCACCGCTGCTTCTTTTGCATCAAATCCTTGGCAGACTCAAGAATCTTGCGTTCCCGGCGAGTCAAACTCTGCATCCCTTCGCGGGCGATTTTGTCCAGGATCGGGTCGACCTCCTGCCGAACGAAGTCCTCGGAGGTTTCATACCGGGCTTTTGATTCCTTTCGACGCCGCCAACTCAGAGAGCTGCCAAATCGCTGCAACCCCAGCAACCAGCGCGGTGTCGTTCCGTAGCCCAGGTGTTTAACGTAAACGTAGCCAAAAGCCGCGCCGCCCAAATGCGCCAAATGAGCGACTCCCGAATCCATGCCCGAGATGAGTGGAAACACATCCAACGCCACGGCGGCCAAGGCCATGTACTTGGCCTTCATTGTCACGGGGAGCACGAAAAATACCAGCAGCGTGATTTCCCGATCAGGAAACAGCGTGGCGAACGCGATGACGCACGTCAACACGGCCCCCGATGCGCCGATCACGCTTGCCGGCGAGTTGAAGTTAAACGCCAGCCACAACGCCGCGCCCGCCAACCCTCCAAGCAAATACAATCTGGTGAAATATTTCGGCCCGATGAAATATTCGACCTCCCGCCCGAAGAACCACAACAGCAACAGATTAATCAGGATATGCCAGGGACTGCCATGGAGGAACATATATGTCAACGGTTGCCAGATAAAGCCGCGGGACAAACCGTTGCCATTCAAGGAGAGCAACGCCTCAAAATACGGAAAGCGCACCGCTGTGCAGATGAGCTGGATGAAATAGACAATGACGTTGATCCAGATCAGCAATTGCACGACTGACCCGAAATAGCCGAGCCAGCCGCGCATCGAATCTGACCATCGCTCACGCGCGCCCCGGACCCTCGATTGATACCAAGACTCCAGCATCGTACTGCAAGAGTAGAACACTTTTGCCGCCGTCGCAAATGCAATTGGCGGGCAGAAAAAAAGTGGTGAGCCGGCTGGGATTCGAACCCAGGACCCACGGCTTAAAAGGCCGTTGCTCTACCAGCTGAGCTACCGGCTCACACGCCTTATATTACAAGGCTTTGGTGTGTCTCCGAGTGAGCTGGTATTTTGTACTTGTCACCCGAAGTTGTAACCCTGTATAATTTGGGCATGAAAACGACTCCCATCGTTCCTCACACCCTGCATTACGCAGGTGAAAATCTTTATCGCAGCGATTCATCGGGGATTTACTATGCCCTGTTCAAACGCGATGGCAAGCAGATTCGCCGCAGTCTCAAGACGACCGACAAGGAATTGGCCCGTCGCAAGCTCGCCGAACTGCGCCGTCAAGTGAACCGAATCACCGCCGCTGATGCCAGGCAGTTGCCCTTCGCCGAGTACAAGCAGGGCAAGCAGAAGAGCAAGCTGATCGGCGGGCTGGCCAAGCGATGGCTGGATGTGTCTGCCGCGACACTCAAACCCCGGTCCCGCGAGCGCCGCGAAACCGCCATCAATCAGTTG
>CAZAQZ010000113.1:0-8237 GCA_964487175.1 uncultured Verrucomicrobiota bacterium
CCGCCACCACGCGAATGGGTCGTAGACGTTAATCGCCTGCGCATACGGACTGCTGGCGCCGCCCGTATTGGAAGCAATCAGCGTTGCCGTGTAGCTGCCCGGGGTCAGGTATGTGTACGGGGGGCTCTCGGCCGTCGACGTTCCGCCATCACCAAATGTCCAATACCAGGCCGTGGGCGAATTGGACCGGATATCAGTGAAGCTCACCGATAATGGCGCGGGGCCGCTCAGCGGATTGGCGATGAAGCCAGCCACAGGAGCAATCACAGGGTTGGACACGATGAGGCTTACCAGTCCGGGCAACGTGGAGACCGTGTACGTGAAGTTTGTATTCGGCACGGTGCCGAGAGTCAGCCCGTTGGATGTCAAAGAACCGGAATACGTGAACAGCGTGTACGTCCCGGGTGCAAATCCGCCGCCATCGCTCACGTTGAGCTTGCCGCCCAACGTCAGGTTGCCGACCACGGCAATCTTGGTGAGGTTCGCGCCCAACGCATAGTTGAATGTCGGGGAGCCGCCTACATTCAAACCATTGCTCACGGTGAGCGTGCTGCTTCCCATGGTGATGGTCTGGCTCGGGCCGAACACGTTGGTGTTGCCAATGGTCGCCAACGCATTGAAGAACCCCAGGGTGTTGTTGGTCCCCGGTTCGACCAATCCGCACTCCGTCACCAGATTCGGGTTCGGTGTGCTGTTACTGACCGTGATGTCGGCGTTGAACAGGGTAAACGTGTTTGTGAGCCGGTTGGGGCTGCCGAGGTTCGAGTCGATGATCCGGACACCCTGGGCGGTGTAGATGCAGAAGGTGTTGGTGGGGTCTGTAATGTTGACGCCCTGGATCGTGACGTTGGAAATGACCTCCTCCATTCGGCCCCAGATGATCCCCGAAATCGTCTTCCCTCTGATGGGGGACATGACCGTCACGTTGTTGATGTTAATATTGCGCCAGATCACGCAGTGGTTGGTCGAGCCCACGGACTCGCCGGCCGCCGTCGCGGGATCGATGTCGTCGGGCGTGCCAGTTTCATTGTAATAGCTGTAGATCACAAGCGGGTAAACCACATTGCTCATGGTCAGGCTGGAATACACGAGGTTCTGCACCAACCCGCCCGCGCCGCTGCCGCTGGTGGCGTTGTCGGATTTACACCGGATGCCGTAGGTGGTGCCATAGAAGGTGCAGTTGCTCACGACGAAACCGTCGAACCCACCACCTGTGTCGCTGCCGACCGAGACACCGTGACCGCCGTTGAACGTGCAATTGGAAACAACGATGTTCGCCGAGTGCTGACCCGTGTCATTCTTGATGCAAATGTCGTCGTCGCCATCCTGGATAAAACAGTTCTGAACCAGGGCGTTGCTGCAACTGAGATCCACGCCGTCGGTGTTCGGTGAATTGGTTGGAGAATTGATGAAGATGTTTTGGACCGTCGCGTTGACATTTCCACCGATCAACCTGAAGTGGTAGAAGGGCGGGTTTTGCGCCGTCACGTTTTGGACGAGAATCCGCGTGGTAAACGCCATCTGGACAAGGGGTGGCCGCGTCCCACCACCTGACCACCAAGCTGCGCCCTGCCCATCAATTGTGCCCGACCCGCTGATCTCGACATCGTGAACGTTGGTGGCGGTAATCAACGACGTGTTCACGTTGGGCCAACTGCTCATCGGCAGCGCCTGCAGCATCGCCCCACTGTCAATCTGCAGGTTGACATTATTGGTCAGCGTGATCGGGCCGCTGAGATAGGTGCTCAATGAGCCCGCCGACGGCACCTCGATCGTGCCACCGCCGACGGCAGCCGCCGCATTCATGGTGCGCTGAATGGCCGATGCATTGTTGGAAACCCCGTCACCATATCCGCCAAAATTCAGGATATTAAATTGGTTGGTGGGAATGATGGGTAATGCCGGAGGACCCGGAGGCACGTTGACGTGCAAGACCGCGCTGTTCGTCGCCTGGCCCGAACCGTTGCTGGCAATGATGGAATACGCATACCCATCCTGGAACGCCTGCACGTTGGTCAGGACCAGCGTGGCGGTCGTGGCCCCGGATATGTTGACGCCGTTTTGCTGCCACTGGACGGTGGGTGCCGGCGTGCCCGAGACCGAGGCGGTGAACGTCGCGGTGTTCCCCACGGCGACGGTTTGGTTACTGGGGCCGATGATCGTGGGAGGCGTGGGACCGCCCACCTGCGACAGGAACATGCAATTGGTCTGCGTCGAACCGGTGTTGCTCGCAATGATGCAATAGGGTCCCGCGTCGCCGGGTTGCGTGTTGGAAATTGTGAGGGTACTGGTGAGGCTGCCCGAAATGCTGGAGCCGCCATTGGTCGTGGGGCCGTCCGACAAATTGCTACCGTTGTATTGCCACTGCAGTGACGGCGTGGGAACACCGGTGACCGTGGCGCTGATGGTAACCGTGTCGCCGACGTGAAACGCCTCATTGGTCGGGCCGACCACGCTTAGCACAAGCGGTATGGCAATGACTCCTGCGGAACCCAGTTGCGACGTGTCCCAAAACAGGCCGCCACTGAGCGGTGGAAGATTGGTGGCCGCGAAATCGCCCGAAAACGCTCCTGCAGCGAATATCTGGAAGACTGCCCCTGCGGTAATGGCCGGCCCCACATTGACGACCGTCAACGTCCCCGACTCCGTCAGGACGCCGCCGACATTGGCCAGGTCGTTGCTGCCGGCCTGTGTCGTGTCCAGCTTGATGACCGTGGTATCGGATGCGAGCATCAGGTCGTTGGATGTAACGATTGTGCCAATGTTGTTTCCCGAGCCAGGACTCAGCGTTCCCCCGCCGGTGAATATGACTTCGCCGATCAGAGTGCCGGATCCGGCGATTGTGCCGGCGCTATTGGTCGTCCCGATTGCGGCTTCCAGTTGACCGCTGGAAAGGGCCAGGGTGTTGCCCGCGGCGATGGTCACGTTCAGCGCATTGGACACGGTCCCATTCACACCGATCGTGAGCGTATTCCCCGAGCCCGTGCCGCCAATGGACAGGGGCGAATTTCCGAGATCCCAAATCGCGCCATTCTGTACCGTCGCCGAATTGCCCGATCCTGAACCGTTGCCAATATTCGCGCCGACCGCGGTGACGAACAACTGGCCGTCCGAATCCAACAGAAGCGAGTTTCCACTGGAGCCCGCGCCCCCGACCGACAGCGAGGCACCCACGCAGGTCATCGAAGCCGAATTGGAAATCACCAGGGAGTTGGCAGACGCTGCGGAATTGTTGCCGATGAGGATGGCGGCGTTGTTGGACCAGGATACCGTCGAGCCGCTGAGCACGAGCGTGCCTTGAGAACTGCTCGCGGAATTGTTGCCCAGAACCAACTGATTGCCAACGACACCGACCGCCCCCACCTGGACAAACCCATTGGTCACGACCATCAGCCCCGTCGTATCGTCACCAATCGTAGCCCGCAGGGAAGCGGCGTTGGTTACGAACAAGCCCTCCCCAGCACCTGTGGAAGACGAGAGATACATTGTGTCGTTGCCGCTACTGGAACCTCCGACAAACAGCGCCGCGGGACTTGACGATCCAGGCTTGATAAGGGACAACGAATTCCCGTTCAAATTCAGTGTGAGGACGAGGTTGCTGCTCGAATGAACGTTTACGTCAATGTTACTTACAATGGCGCTGTTGGTGAACGTCACGGTGTACGCGCCACGGGTGGTGAAGCTGGCCGTGTCGGATGGACCCGGGACGCCGTTCGGGCTCCACGACGACGGATCCGACCAGAAACCTCCGGCTGTATTTGTCCAGTTATACGGGGTCGCCTGAGCGCTCTCGACGCCAGTGCACAATCCCAGCGCCACCGCCAGGGCGCCAACCGCGAAGTTCCTGATTGATTTGGGGAAAGTAAACGGTATTGCCTGAAAGCGATTCATCGAGATCATTTATCCCTTTCTGAAAACGTCTGCATCGGTTATCCCGAAACCCGGATTATGCACAAAGGTCGTAGGCTTAGCAGGCTCTCAAATTACCGCGAAGAACACCCGTCTTCTCTGGACAACTTACCAAAATCGCAGACAAAAGTCGATGCTGGTGGCGTAGCATTTCCGCTCGCCGGAGCAATGGGCTCCCATCACGCCTATTCCTGAGCATCCGGATTTAGGAGGTCCTGCAGCTCGATTCCCGAGAGAATGAACGGAGCCACGCCTTTCAGGTCGTTGTCCACGATGGGTTCACTGAGATAGTACGCATAGGAACCGTCCCGACCATAACCGAGGCCAGCCACGGAACAGCATTGGGTCAATGACACTTGGCCGTTTTCGTCAGTCTTGACGAGCCTGTCGATAATGCCGCGGTAGGCCTGCTCAACCGCAGGCAGATTGTCCCGGGAGATGTATTTCAGGCGGATGCTCTTGGCCAGGATGTATACGTACATGCTGGAAGAAGTCGCCTCCAGATAATTGCCCTTGCGGTCGCCCTGGTCGACGACCTGATACCAGAGACCGCTCTGTGGATCCTGATACTTCACAAGCCCCGCGCAAAGTTTCTGCAGCGTGGCGATGATCTGCGGGCGCGCAGGATGATCGGCTGGAAAAGAGTCCAGCACGTCCACCAGGGCCATTCCATACCAGCCGATGGCGCGGCCCCAGAAGCACGACGACGTGCCCGTGGTCTTGTTCGCCCAATCCTGTTGTTTGCTTTCGTCCCAGCCGTGATAAAACAAACCGGTTGCCGGATCATAGGTGTGTTCGCTCATCAGGCGGATTTGTTTGGCGACATCATCCAAAGAGGCGGGCGGATCGTGGAACTGGATCGCATATTCAGTATAAAACGGTGATGCCATGTACAACCCATCCAGCCACATTTGATTCGGATACCGTTGCTTGTGCCAGAAACCGCCTTCACTGGTGCGCGGCTGCGTCTCGAGCTGTTTGCGCAGGAGATCGGCGGCTTTCTTGTACCGCTCGTCTCTTGTCAGATCATACAGCCTCAACAGGGCACGTCCCGGATTGATGTTGTCCAGGCTGTAATCGCCCGGTTTGTAGCCGCGGATGTCGCCCTCCGGTGTGATGAACGAGCCGATGGTCTCCCTGGCAAACTGTACGTAGCGCGGGTCATCGGTGTGCTCGTTAAGTTTCAAGAGGGAAAATCCGAACAAGCCGGTGGTGTAATCCCAACGGGCCGTGCTGTCTTCTTTCCACGCCAATTTGCCGTCCCGGCGGGCCATCTCGGAATCAGCCATGCGGACCGACCACTGCAGCGGCGACGCTCCTGAAAAAACGCGTTCGGGAGGACGCCTCGTCACGCAACTGGCGCTCAACAAGAGCGCCGCGAGGCACCCGGCAGACCGAATCAGAAAACGCGTGTTCATTCGTGAAAGATATTTACACTTACTTCTTTGTTTGTTCCAGCCCGGTCACCTCCGCATTCTCCACGACGACCGGTGGTCCTTCTTGATTGGTGATCTGGACATTCTTGAACACGATGCCCTTGGCATTCTTGACCGTAAAACCCGCGCCTGGTGCGGTGATGTGGACGTTTTCCAGGACGACATCCATGATGGGGCTTTCCGGCAACCCGAGGATGATGCCGGCAGATCCCTGGCAGGTGGCCGTCAGGTTGCTGACGCGAATATTCCGATAGGCGGGGGTTTTTTCAGCGACGGGTTGGGCCGTGTCGGTTTTGGGCGGCGGTTGCTGCACGGCGTCCTTTGCAGAATTGTTCATGTAGTAACAGGTGAATGTGATCGCCGGGACCACATTCTTCATGGTGAGGTCGCTGAAACTTATGTTCTCCACCCTGCCGCCCCTGCCACGCTGCGATTTGATGCGGATCCCGTTCTCGGTGTTTTCAAACGTGCAGTTGCGCACCACGACATTGCGTACCCCGCCGGCAGTTTCGCTGCCAATGGACATTCCGTGCCCGTGAAGGAACACGCAGTCAGTCACCGTGATGTCTTCACTGGCAAACGCGCGACCGGCGACCGCCCTGCCGGATTTGATGGCAATGTCGTCGTCCCCCACGTCGATGTGGCACTTGGTGATCAGGACGTTCTTGCAGGCGGTCGGATCGATGGCATCGGTGTTTGCCGAATGCGGCGGCGCCTTGATCGTCACGTTGGAAATCACCACACCCTCGCATTCCACCGGCCCCAGATGGAAACTGGGCGAGTTCTGCAGCGTCACGTTTTGCACGATCAGGTTCTTGCAGCCCGTGAGCACGACCAGCTTCGGCCGCGGCAATGTGTATCCGGGGACTTTTTGGCGGGCCGTTTCAGCGGGTCCCCAGTAATTCTCACCGGCACCGTCAATCGTTCCCGGGCCCGTGATCGTCACATCGGTAAGGTTCCTGCCATTGATGAATGCCACGAAATCGCCGCTGCTCTTGGCCTCAAGCCAATTCGTGCCCGACTTCAGAAATGCGGCCTGCTCGCCCGTGGCCTGCAATTTCGCGCCCTCGTCGATCTGCACGGTGGTCCTGGTCCGCAGCGTGATCGGTTTGCTGAGATAAGTGCCGGGCGTGAACTCGACGACGCCACCGCCCGCATCGCCACATTCATCCAGCGCCTTCTGGATGGCTGCGGTGTCGAGTGTCTTGCCGTCGCCCGTTGCGCCAAACTTGCGGACATCGAAAACCTTGCCGGGCGCATCCGCCGCCATGCCTGAAGTGGCGAGGGCGATCAACAGGCACAAAGCCACCGGGAACGCATGTTCTAGTTTCAAGGTTGTCGGTTTGCTGCTGGGTTTCATTTCTTGCGGCTCCTTTTTTTGAAAATTGAGATTCCTTTAACGCGGACCCGGGAGCGACACATCGGCAATGCGCAGCGTCGCGGCTGCCTCCGAAACAACGATGGCTCCACCCTGAAGGTCCATCTTCTTCACGGCGCTGTGATGCCCGGCGGAAGCTGCAAACAGCAGCGTGTTGCTGCCACTGCCGGTCGCGTAATTGGCAAATCCACCGGATTTCAAGACAAGCCGGGGTTTGCCCTTGACGGTGACACCCTCGTTGAACGTTACGGCAACTTGACCGTCTTGCTGATCGACTTTTTGAATGACTGGCCCGCGCTTCTGTTCCGGGTCCCACGTCCCGGCGAACGTCCATGCAGCAGTGATCTGTTGCGGCGTGGGTGCGCCCGGCGCAGTCGAGAGATTGTCTTTGTGCCAAGCGTAATCACCGCCGTCGCGATGACAATTAAAGAAGTAGGCGCGCTCGCCCCACAGGTTGGTCGCATCCAGATTACGGTTTTTTGTGGCGTCGGAATCGCTCGGCTGATCTCCCTCCAGCGGATAGACGACACGCTTGGGTGGCACATCCCTCATTGTTTTCGAGAAGGTGCAGTCGAGCAGAAAAAACTGCGCGTCGCGATGGTGACGGGCTAGGATCCAGTGATCGGTGCCGTCGATCCGGCAATTGCGCAAGACAAATTTCATGTCCTGTTTCTTGCTCCCATCGTGCCAGATCGTGGCATGCGCTGCGGGGTTGACCTGATACAGCGTGCAATCGGTCATGTAGCACCAGCCGCGCGGGCATACGAAATCGACCGAGCCGCGAATGTTCAGCCGCGCCTGGTAGGATCGGTCGCTCTGGTTCTTGCCCAACGCAAGCGTGTCCGCCCCCTGGCTCAACAGATCGCAATCGACAATCACCGTCCTGTCGCCCTGGCCGAAAACCGCAAAGGCGTGAGGGCCAATGACGCCGTGCGTATTCTTGACGGTGAGGTTCTCCATGACGAAATCGTCTCCGACAATGTTGACGACCGCGCGACCGAGCTTGTCCGGTTGGCGGTTGAACTCGTCGTCGCCTTGCGGGAACTCGATGCGGGTGCCGTTGCGACTCTGACCGCGCAGCGTCACGAACGCCGCATCGACCCGGACTTTTTCGTTGTACACGCCATCTTTGATCAGAACGACCATGCGCTCGTGATTGGTGACGGGGATGGATTCAAGCGCCTCCTGGATGGTTTTGAAGCCACCACTGCCATCGGCGGCAACCACGATATCAGGCTTGATCACTTCGGCAGAGCCCGCGTGAAGTACGACGGTGATCGACTCCATGATGAAGACCGCCACCGCGAGCCCGCGTATGAAGGGTTTAGAACCCATCGCCGCTTTATTTTTCCTGCGCATCCGTCCCTTCGACCATCGCGTTTGTTTCGATGATGAGCGAATCGCCCTTTTCAGCTTCAATCTTCACGTGATCAAGTTTAATTGCCCGGGCGTTGCGGACGGTGAGGCCCAGGGGAGCGCTGATGCTGACATTTTCAATGACGATATTCGACACG
>CAZAQZ010000114.1:0-8183 GCA_964487175.1 uncultured Verrucomicrobiota bacterium
AGCAGCACGATGGGGACGGGTCTCTTGAGGAATCCTGCTATTTCGGCACGGCGTTCCTGGCGCGGGCTGGTTTCTTTGACAAATCGAAACGCTTTTGGACGGACCAGGAATTCCCCGAAGCCGAGAAGATTCGCCAGCGCATCATCGCCTACATCAAGGCTCATCAAACCAGCGGCGGATCAGGCGGAAATTATTACGAGAGCGCGCTGGAGGACCTGACCGACAGCAAATGAAACCGCCTACTCCTTCGGCCGGGCGTCGAGGATGCGGACTTCCTTCAGTGATGATTCCAGCTTGATGCGCTTGAGCATGTCGTCCAGCGGGTGAATCTCAATCCGATTCGGAGTCAGCTCGACCTCGCTCTTGAATTGGTTGCTGATCCCGTCCTTCAATCGCTGCACGTTAGCGCCGTTATTGGTTGCCAGATGGAGAATCACCTCATCCACGTCATGTGGATCGTCGTGGGCTTTGCGCAACTCGATCTGCCACTCGGCGATTTCCTGATTGTCGTCCAGGATTTGCTGCAGTATGTCGAAATTAACAAGCGTTCCCTTGATCTTGCCCAACTGCAGTTCCTTCGTGCTGGAAGCGCGGCCGATGCCTCCCACAATCCGCGGCACGGTGCGGTGGCAATGCGGACACGGCTCCCACGTGACACCGCCGTCCACGTAATCGCCCGTGCGATATCGCAGCACCACCGAACCGCGCGCGTCCAGGGGCGTGTACACCAGTTCGCCGGGTTCGCCTTCGCCTTTGACTTCGCCCGATTCGGGATCAATGACTTCAACAATGCCCAGATCGGGAAACAGATGATAGCCGCTCGACTCGCCGGGCGGCCGGGGACATTCGCCCCACGCCATGCGCGCCTCAGTGAATCCGTACGTGCCGCAGACGGCCACTTCACCGGCGCCCATTTCCTGAAGCAGGGTGACAAGTTTGTTCCGGACGCCTTGCGGACTTTTTTCGCCGCCGAGGACGACGCGATCCACTTGCGGCCATTTGCGGCCCTGGTCGTGCGCCTGGCGAATCACGTGATACACAAACGTCGGGATGCCTGCGAGAGCGCTGGGTTTGACCTTGTCGATCACCGCAATATTGCCGTCGGTGCCCATTACCTTGCCGCCGCCGGTGCTGACGATAAGCATGCCGAACTCCAGTCCTGCAAATACAACCTGCCAAAACGCCAGGTGCGGTGCGTACGGGAACATGTTGACGCATCGCATGTCCGTTCTCGCACCAAACGTCTGGATCAACCGGTCGCCAGCCATGCGCAGGATTTTCATGTCGTGGTCGGTGTACACGAACGATACCGGCGCGGAACTGCGTCCCGTCGTCGCGGTGAGAAACACCGGACGGAACTCGCGCTCGAATTTTCGTTCGACTGCCCGCCGGCCACGAAAGATGGCCTCGGCAATCACACCCGGGCGGTGTTTCAATGTGGCGATGTCCGGCTGGACAATGAAATCGCGGAATTTCTCCGGGCGATCAGGCGTCGCCAGCAGATCCGTTTTCGTGGTGAAGGGAAGATGCCGCAGGTCGGCGACGGTCTTGATGGTGCGCACATCCACCTGGTGCTCGGCAAAGAGTTTCCTATAATACGGGCTGAAGGGCGCGATGACGTCGTTGAGATAGCGATGGAGCTTTGTGTTTTGGATGCGTCGCAATTGGGCTGGGGAGATCTGGTCCCATTTCATGGATGCACCAACTCCTTCAGTTTCGCCAGCGCGTTCTCAGCCGCCTGTTCGCCGCAACGGATATAACGTTCCGGGTGATAGAAATCGTACCAGGCGCCCTCGGTCATGATCGGGCGGAGCACCACGTCGGCATTCGAACAGGCGTCCTCAGCCATTCGCGATTGCATCGCGTGCATCGACCGCATGTAGATGTTGATGATGCTGGTCGGCGTCTCGACCACAGGCCCCGTCTCGTGCATCGTTGCCTTTTTACTGTTGGTTGTGGCAGAGGACAGTTCGTAGCGATTTCGCTCGCGCTGCTTCATTTCGTCGACATTGGGAATGGTATTCACTGCGATGATCTTGGAGACACCCGCACGGGCCAGGATGTCCACTGGAACCGGGTCGGTAATGCCGCCGTCGATCAGCGTGTGCCCGTTGCTGCTGACCGGGCGGAACACGCCGGGGATGGAAATGCTGGCGCGGATCGCATCGATCAGCTTGCCTTGCTCGAAGACAATTTCTTCCATGGTATTCAAATCGCTGGCGACGATCTTCAATGGCATGAGCGTATCCGCAAACGTCAGGTCGTCCACGATGGTGTGGAGAAAATTCTGCACCTTGATGCCACGGATGAAGCCCGCGCCGGGAAACATGGGATCGAGCAACTTCAGAAACGCGCGCCGGCCGCGGACCTGCTTGGCGATTTCCTCCATTTCATCGGCTGATTTGCCGACGGCCCAGGCCGCGGCAATCAACGAACCCATGGAACTGCCCGACACGATATCGATCGCGATGCCTTCACGTTCGAGCACGCGAATGACGCCGATGTGGGCCAACCCGCGCGCCGCGCCGGAACCCAAGGCCAGGCCCACGAGGGAATTGCTCATCTCGCGCGCGATGCGGCGCACCACGAGACTGTACGGGGCCATTGGCTGGTTCAGCACGTAGGGCATGCCGTCAATGGTCTCCATCCGTTGCGAATTCGGAATCCACCGCAGCAGGTAACTGATCTCCTGGCCGACCCTGTGTTCTGCATCCGCCACCATCGGTGTTGGCGTTTCGCTGACGGCGGTCAGAATGACCTTGGCTTTGGCTTGAATGGTTCTGTTGGGAGAACGATCATGAAGTTCCTGCAACAACTGGCGGGTCTTGTACAGATGCTCGTCTTCATTCCTGGCAATCACATAAATCTGGTCGGCCTGCAGCAGGCATTCCATGGTGGAAGCCGAAGCCTCGTTGGGTAACTCCACCAGCACGTAGTCGTAATGTTTGACGAGCCTTCCGAACAACGGCGCGATCAGGTGGATCTCCTTTTCGTCGCCGAGCAATTGTAAATTCATTCGGTCATAGCCCAGCGGCGAGCGAGCGGCCAATCCATCCAGCGCGGAACCGTTGCTCGAGCCGAGGCGCTCGCAATTGCCCAGGGGCTGACCGGGCTGTCGCCCGCTGAAATCCAGCAGCAACACACGACTGGCTGTCTCGTGCGCGAGGCACGCCACCAGATTTGTCGCCAGCAATGTTTTCCCCGCGCCGGGAACCGCGCTGTAGAGCGCGATGATCGTGCTGTCTTTGGCACGGTGTCTCTCTTCGCGCAATTCCTTGATGCGAAGACCCAGCCGTCGCGAAAAACCGATCGCCACGCGCGGATCGCGATTGACCACCGCGCTGAAATCCTCGCGGGGAATTTTCAAAAGGACTGAATCGTTGGCCGCGCGGACGTTGGCCCAGTGTGTTTCGCCGCTAAGCAAGGGCATTTCCCCGAAAGAGTCGCCGTTGCAATAGGTCACAAACACACGCTCAAGTCCGCTCGGCAGCTTGGTAAATGCCTGCAATCGACCCGATACAATGACGTAAAACGCGTCGCCTGGGTCATTTTCGCGCACCACAAGCTCGCCTTTCTTGACGGCGACGAACTCGGCGCGCTCCGCCAAACTCTTCATCAACTCCTGGCCAAGCGTCGCCAAAAGTTGCACGTTCTCAAGTACTTGAAGCTTATCGTCCACGTCGTCATCCCCAACAGTTTGGATGCGCTACTGGTCCTTTTCGTCGCACCCCAATTTAATGTAAAGCAAGGGTTGGGCCGAATCAACGCAGAGACGGAACTTGTTGGAGGAGCGTGAGTAGCCGCAGCGTCGTCTGGCCCGTGATTTCCATGCTGTGAGGGTCGATTTTGTCCAGCGTATCCTTGTCTGTATGCCAGTAATCGTTCAGGCCCGGAGCACTGCCGAACTCGAAGTCGATCAGGTCAGTGGCGGGAATACCGGCATTCAGAAACGGCACGTGATCGTCGAGCATGTACATGCCGCTGTACCGAAATGAGTCGCGATGACCGGTGTCCTTGGCTGCCTTAAATACCTGGTCGATAAGCGACGGCTTGCTGTCGGCGGGGATCTGGATATCCAAATGCGCGTCGCCCACCATGTCGAGCAGGACCATCGCTTTGATCCAATCGGTCTGCGATTTGGACTTCAAATCCTCCACGAAAAACTTGCTGCCCCACAAACCGTCTTCCGGGCCGTATTGCGTCACGCATTCCTCGCCATCGAGAAACACGAACCACAGATTCGGTTGTGCCGACGCGACCCGCGCCATTTCCAACAGCACACCGGTGCTCGACCCGCCGTCGTCGGCGCCGACGAAGGTGATGTTGGTAAACCACTTGGTGTCGTAATGCGAGGCGATGACAATCACCTTCTCGGGACCGTCGTGCCCGCCGCGCGTTTTGCCGATGATGTTGCGGAACTGCACCGGTCCGCGCGGCGTCGGAGCGACGAACACTTGTTCGTCGGTCTCCAAGCCCATTTCCTGCAACTGTGTGGTGATATAGGTCGCGGCCCGCGTCAGCGCCGCGCTGCCGCTCGGATGCGGTCCGTAACTGACCAATTGACGGACGTGCTCGTAAGCCCGATTACCGCTGAACGCGTTCCAGTCAATCGGCGGCGGCGGCTTCGCGTTGCAACCGGCGAGCAGCGCCACCGCAACCGCCACGGTGATTAATCGCGCTGCCATTGCTCCGCCCAGGTAATGCGCCGCGCAAGCGACGGATGATCGTGCAGGAGAAATTCCACCAACGGATGCGGCGACAAGTCGGCGAGGTTCTGTTCGGCCAGTTTGCGCATCGCGCGAATGAATCCGTCGGGGTTCTTCGTCAACGCCAGCGCGGTAAGGTCGGCCTTCCATTCCCGCCAGCGGGAAAATGCGTTGTTCAGCGGCATGATCACCAGGCCGAATCCGAACAGGCACAGCGCCAGCAGCGGAAACGCGCCCAGCTGGCTGATTGAAATGAAATCAAACTTCGGCAACGCCCAATGGAGGATCATATCGGCAATTTTCAGCCCGATGAACGTCGTCGCTGTGCTCCAGGCGATCATTTTCGAAATATCGCCGTGCTTGTAATGCGCCATTTCATGAGCCATCACCACTTCGATCTCGTCCTCGGAAAAGTGATCGAGCAACGTGTCGCCAAGTATGATGCGTTTCGTTGCGCCGAGCCCGGCGAAAGCGGCATTCGCCTTCTTGGTCTTCTCGCTCATCGCCATGCGATAAACACCGAGGACGTTTGCGCCGACGCTTTTTGCCAGCGCCGTGAGCCGTTCGCGCAACGGTTCATTCTCCAGCGGCTTCAATTTGTAGAACATCGGCAGGATCAGCACGGGATACAACACCGACAGCACCACCCCGAACACCAGGAAGAACAAGCCCGCGGCGACCCACCACCAGTCGCCCGCGCGACGTAGCAGAAAATAAATCACGTCCAGCACTAGCACGCCGAGAAGCAGATTCAATCCCAGTGACTTGATTTCGTCGAGGCACCACGCGCCGAAGGATTGGTTGGACAATTCAAAATGATGTTCAAGGAAGTAGTCGCCAAACCAATTCAACGGCAGGAAAAACACCTTCGTTCCAATCACCACCACCGCAGCGTAAATCGCGGTGGCGATCCACGGATTGGCCGAAACGGTTTGCGCTTTGTAAGCGAGAACCTGTGAAGTTTCGGTAAGCAGAAAGATCAACAACAGCGCAAGTGTGTAAAGGGTCTCTACGACAAACAGGACGTTGTGGATCGCCTCGTATTTCCTGGCGCGCCGGTGCTTGTCGTTGCTGTCAGGTGTCGTCATTCTGGGCGTTCAGGGCTCCTGCCGCACGTCCCGGTTGCGGACTGCATAATTCCCTCGCTCAGGGTGACATCACCCTACAAATTCTCAACCCCAAAGATCCCCAGCAACCGCGCCAGATCGTCGTTGCCGTAATACTCGATTTCAATCCGGCCCTTTTTCTTGCCGTGATAAATGCTGACGTGCGTGCCGAGCTTCTGCTGCAGTTTTTCCTCGATGACGAGGACATGGGTCGGTTTCGCCGCCTGCCCCAACGCGCGAACGCGCACTTTGGTGTCGCCCTTGAGTTGCTCAACCAGCTTCTCCGTCTCGCGCACGGTGAGATTGCGTTTCAACACGCGCTCGGCCACCAGCCGCTGCTCTTCAGCAATGGTCAGTCCGAGAATCGCCTTCGCGTGACCGACGCTGAGCCGGTTGTCGGCTATCCACGACAACACCTCGCCCGGCAATCCCAGCAACCGCATCGAATTGGCCACGGCTGCGCGGCTGCGGCCGACCTTCGCGGCGATTTGTTCCTGCGTCAGTTTGAATTGCATCGCCAACTGATCGTAGGCGCGCGCTTCCTCGATGGGATTGAGGTCTTCCCGCTGTAAATTCTCAATGAGCGCGATCTCCAGAGCTTCCTGGTCGCTCGCGTCACGGACGATAGCGGGTATCGTCGTCAACCCCGCTTCGCGCGCGGCACGCCAGCGGCGTTCACCCGCGATCAATTCATGGCGGCCATTCGGCAACGGACGGACGAGCAATGGCTGCACCACACCGCGTTGTTTGATGGATTCGGACAACTCGCGCAATTGCTCGGGGTCAAATTCGCTGCGCGGTTGAAACCGGCTGCGATCGATGGAATTGATGTCGAGATGCCGGATGCCACTTCCAGCGACGGCTTGAGTGGATGTGGGTGAATCGGAAATCTGAGCCGGGTTCGTCGGCGAACCGAGCGGACGGATGGGGACTTCCACGTGCGGCACCTCCAGCGCCACGCTGCGCACGACCCCGCCGCTGATTAGTGAATCAAGTCCCCTGCCCAACGCCTTCTTCGTCATGGTGGAAATTCCACCTCCTTCAATCGCCGTATCTACTTGGAAATCCTTGGTTTGTCGAGCATTTTCGCTCGATTGCCCCTCCGCGAGGCGCGTCCCGGCAAGCCGAACCTTGTCCATCTTCGGTTCTCCCAAAAAATTATGGTTTGACTAGGTTTGACTGGTCTTGACTGAGTTTGATCTGGATTGATTCACGGTCAGGTTTTGACATTTTGTCACGGCTGAAGCCTTTCAAAAAACTTTTTTTACCTTCCGTAGCCTTCCGTAGGGTTCCGCAGCCTTCCGAGGCTGTCTTTTTGCGCAATCTCGCCCCGCCCCCGAGCCGTTTGGAGGGACAGCCGAGTCCGACGGAGCCGAGCGGGACAGCCCGCAATCCTATGCACAGTACATTCATTTACGTCACCCAACGTATGCATTCCGAATACGGTTTTGTCAACATGATTTTATCAGGTGGCCGACCCTTAAACGGGAGCAAGTTCCTTCCGCAGAATGGGAGCGACCTGAGTGCCGAGTATCTCGATGGCGCGCAGGAGCTTCCGGTGCGGAAGCGTGGAGACGCTCATCTGGAAGGTGATGCGGGAGATGCCGCCCAACACTTCGTTCACATAGAGGATTTTTTTCGCAACTGTTTCGGCGTCGCCGACCAGCAATGCTCCTGTTGGCCCGCGCGTGACATCGAACTGTGCCCGGTTCGTGGGCGGCCATCCGCGCTCTTTGCCGATTTGGGTCATCGTCACGGCGTAGCCTGGATAGAAGTCGTCTGCGGCCTGCGCCGTGGTGTCCCCGAGGAAACCAATGGAGTGGATGCCGACGGTGAGCTGGCTGGCGGGATGGCCGGCGCGACGGCCTTTCTCGCGGTAGAGATCGATCAGCGGGCGAAAGCGGCGTGGTTCGCCGCCGATGATGGCAACCATCAGGGGAAGTCCAAGCGTGCCGGCGCGGACAAAGGATTCCGGGGTTCCGCCGACGCCAAGCCAGATGGGCAGCGGGTTCTGCAGTGGTCGAGGGTAAACACTCTGCCCGGTGAGCGGAGCACGGTGCTTGCCGGACCAGCGAACCTGCACATTCTTACGAATATTGAGAAGGAGATCCAGCTTCTCTTCAAAGAGGGAATCGTAGTCGTCGATGCCAAGGCCGAAGAGCGGATAGGCCTCGATAAAGGAACCGCGGCCGACGACGATCTCCGCCCGACCCTGCGACAGAAGATCGAGGGTCGCGAAATTCTGGAAGACACGCACCGGATCGTCGGCGCTGAGCACGGTGACAGCGCTGGTCAGGCGAATGTGGCGGGTTCGTGACGACGCCGCAGCCAGAATGATGGCGGGTGCGGAGTCGAGGAACTCGCGCCTGTG
>CAZAQZ010000115.1:0-8074 GCA_964487175.1 uncultured Verrucomicrobiota bacterium
CCATCGCAAGGCCTGACAGTAATCAGCCTATGTCCGCGATGTAACCGCTGTGTATCCGATTCCTGTCCACGCTCTGTACGCGCACAGGTCCATACTTGTGTCACGGACATGCCACGAATCGGCCATGCACTGTCACGCGCCGTCTACGCACGGGTGCACGCATATGCCACGTACTGGTTCACACACCGTTCACGCGAAAGACACGCGTGCGTCACACACATGCCACGGACATGCCACGCATTGGCACCGACAGGTCACACACATTCCACCCATGGTGCAGGCATCGGCAACGCATCCGACTCCATTCTGTACCGTCACTGCCCCATGCAGCGCGCACAGAAGAAGCACCGGGCAAGCCCATCCTATGCGGCTGGGTTAAAGATTGGACGCTCTACCCCTAACAACAACATTAGGTCTCTTGCACGCGAATATCCGACCATCCGATTGCTTGAAAGGTGTTGAACAGGATTGATCGATTCAACGTTGCTCGACCTGATGCAGCACGGCAGTCCAATGCCGTTCCATGCGCTTTAGCCGACAGCGAGCAACCTGCGACGACTACATGCCAAATCGTACAGCCGCTGTGGCGATCCGTGAATGAACACACCTTGGCAAGAGACACATGCTGTCCACAGACAGTCCGCAGCCTCGAACTTTCCCTGTCCACAGCCTTGTCACAGACCAAGGCTGGCCATGACATTTAACCGACGAGACAATGTCCTTTTCCCAGTTTAGGAGCGGCCAATTCCTGTCCTGGTGCGTGGCTTGTCCTTCCAAGATGCCATCTGACAAACTACTAGCGCACCTGCTCCCAGGCTACAACCCACGCCAAGTGCTCTGCGATCACCTGCGTAGCACAACCGTCATTGAACATAGCCGGAATGTCGCCGGCCGACGATCCGCCAGTGGCTGGTCAATGACCACCAGGCATTCTTGAGATTTGGTCTGGGAAGATCAGAAGCACGTAGGCCACCAGAGCTATCAGGATGAAGACACTGCCTGCTGACGCGGGAACCTGTCTTCCGTAAATGTGAAACGCCAAACCGTGCTTGCTCGCGTAATCCAGCACCCAAACCAAGCAGAACATGGCGGGCAGAAACAGCCCAAGGACAAGACGGTTGCCTGTGACGATCGGTGTGTACCACGCATACAGGGCAATGTAGATGGCAAAATAGGAAACGAGGAAGAGCAGGAGAATGACGCTCGTCTTGCGTTGCGCCAGAGGAATGAAATGCTCGCTGTTCTGGCACACCAACAGGGCTCCCAAGCAAATATAGATCAGTACAAACGGCGCGTAGCCGTAGGACCGGATGATGGCCGTCCGGAGTACGCTCACTCCATTTATGATTCGCCCGGCAATCTGCTGGGCCGAATGCTCGTGCAGGTATCTGCCCATGCTCGGAATTTTGTCGGGCGGCATGTCCGGCCATCCGTCCCGGTCTCCATGCGCGCGTGGTCCGGCCACCGCCTCGGCCCATGAATCACACCACATATAGAACGTCGAATTCACGTTGTAGAAATAATGTCCAAACCGCGCTTTGCTCGTTTGGATGTAAGGGAATACCACGGCAAGAAACACTGCTGCCGTCAACCCCGCGCAGAGCATGGGCCGTAGAATTCGCTGCCAGCTTCGGTTCCTCTCATTGATCGGCGATTCTCCATGCGCGGAATCTCCCGTGGTCACTAAGACCGCGCGGAAAAGAAGAAAGAGCAAGCTCAGGATCAGGCTTGGGAGGACGGCAGCTTTCGTCAGGTGGGCAATTCCAGCGACAAGGCCCGTAGCCAGAGCGACCACGAGGCGTGGACGCATGACTAGCTGAATCATCAGGATAAAGAGGACAAACGCCAGACCATAAAAGAGCACATCCGCCTGGAAGTAAGGAGCCTTGTACGCAAAGACCGTGAAAGCAGCCACGAGGGCTGCTGAAGATCCTTCCATGAAGTGAACGTAGCGCCAAAAAACGAGGAATGCTGCCGCGAGCACGATAATGGCCACGGCGATTCCCACTCCTTTTCCTACGTCAAAGAACTCTTGATCGGTCATCCCCGGGCGGTAAAAAAGCGCCATCAAACCGGGGTAGACCGGCATCCGGTTTCTGTCGCCAATATATTGGAGGTGGGAGATTCGCAGGTTCTTCGCATAATCGATGTAGGCGGACTGGTCGGCTGCGTCCAGATTAGCGTTAACAAGGTCTGCCTGGCGCAATGCCCCGCCGATGAACAGGACCAGCGCAACGCAGATTATTAGTAGCAATTGAAATCTCATAGGTGGCAGTTCGAATCACGTCAATTCGGTTTTTTTGTCGGCCCGATGTGCACCATAACTCCACACGTGAGCGTTCGTCTCAGTGACAACCGTGCCGACTTCTATTCTGTCCCGCACGAGGAGGATTTGAGCAACGACGCCCGAACACGAGGAAAATCAGGGAAGGCAAGTTTCTTGACCCTTCGCTCAATCGGCGCCATTTCCGAGGTTGCCCCCTCCTCCGCGACGATTTCGCAGCAAATACGCCTGATTCCATTCGCTACTCAACTATAATCTTCCACCACATAATCCGCACCACTTTCAACCCCTTTGATATCCGTTTTGGTATCGAGTTCAGTCCTTGCATGTGAAATGGCATCGAGCTCAATTTCAAATAACAACTCGCTGCGGCAGATATCAGCCTGCGCCTTGACCAGCGGAAAAAACTTCAAAGCATGTTCCGCACGCCATGCGTCAAAAATCCCCGCGCTCTGAACGTTCTTGAAATACGCGGTTGCGCGAATGACCTCGGATAGTTGGAAGCTCTGCGACGCCACGAGCGCTTCCACGACCTCCATCGTCAGCCCAATTTGATTCTGCAAGTCGTTGACATGCGCACTGCGTCCGGCTGGATCAATGCTCGCTGTGCCGGATACCAGAAGACGGCGACAAGCAACTCCGCTCAGCAGTATTGCGCGGCTGAAAGCGCTTCCGTATTCCAGTGAAGGACATTGCAACGGGGAAGGCACTTCGCGAACGATGCTGGAACCTTCCGGAGCCTGAATCGCCCAAGCGCCCGCGACGACAGCAGCACCAATTGGATTTCGAACACCAATGCCCGTGCTTGCAGGTACCGGACCATTGAAAATCTTCTTCTGGCGATAAAACTCATTACGCACCGCGTTGAACGACTTGTACCAGGAAAGAATATCATCAAGATAAAACCAAGTCCGCACCACGTTTCTCATGTTCATGCCAACCTGGTGTAACGCACCCTCAAGCCTTTCGAAAGTCGCGCGGGACTGAACTGCTCTGGACGACGAAAGGTTTGTTGATCTCACGTCAGCCACCAAGCAATGACGGATCGGGCCATCGTTGAAAACGCGGCCCACCGGTTGTCCCTCCATGTAGATAGTCCGGACGCCAGTACCAACAACAGCAAACACATGCATCCCCGAAACGCCGCAGCCGTCAGCTCCATGGCCTTCGATCCACATCACGGGCCAGTCGAAATCAGCGAACCTACGCCGTAGAGCCTGCATGGTCTCAGAGTGCGCGACGATGGAAGCGAACACTTCGTGCCGAACAACGACGGCATTTCTTTCTATTAATACAGCAGCAAGGCGGTCAATCATTTGCGCGGGCTTTTCGCCAGGAAGCGGTCGAAGACTCAAATGCAATTCCTGGTGCGATGGTAAATCCACAATAGCCAGAATGATCCCTGCGCCAGCGTGCCGACAGACCTTTGGACGCTGGTGGGTGGCAACGGCAACTGTTTCGCTCATGTCTGTTCCCCTTCTGTTCCACATCGGTTCATAACGAGAGCACGTAGGCGCAGAGATCGTCGATCTCCTCACTCGCTAGACCTGACGTCTTGCCATGCTCATCATGCGGGTTGTGGGTCGTCACCACGTCTCGAAGGGTGACGGCTGAACCGTCATGCAAGTAGGGCGCTGTACGCCAACGTTCGATAAGCATCGGGGTTGTCAGTTCCTTCCCCTTGTCGACGCCTGTCGTTGTGCCAATATCGCGGAGCTTCAAATCGGTGAACAACGGACCCCAGTGGCAGTTCACGCAACCCGCCTTGCCAAGAAAAATCGATTTGCCCCGTTGAGCAGCGAGTGATAACTCGCCGTTGGGCAGTAAGTACGGACTAGGCACGGGCCGGAGTGACCGGATGTATTCCTGAGTCGTCTCCACCTCTTCTTGGGTCGGTTCGTGGAATTGGATGTACCGAAAGCCGGCAACCACTGCGGATTCCATGTTCGACCGAACCCCAAGGCTCATCATAGGCGGCGTCCTGTGCGCGAACAACAGGGAGTGAGTATGCTTCGGGTTGCCGATCCCGTCATTCAGGAGATCCCAGTTCAACCCATCCGTCCGACCATCGGGGTGACAAGTGGCGCAACTGAGCCAGTGTTGCAGGCAATAGGAGGCATCATGGAAAACCTCTTCTCCCTTACGGGCCTTGTCCATCTCTGGTGAAGGCCCCAGCGGAATTACCGTTACGACTTTGTCCGACATGGCATCCATCAGCACCACCCCGCCACTGTAATACATGGGCACGGCCAGAGTCTTGCCTTCCGGCGATATTGACAGTCCTCGTGGACCATTGCCGGGAAGCGGGGTGCGAGTAATCACGCCCTCCAGATAAAGAGGCGCAAAACTCATGACCTGCAGAGGAACCTCGCCGAATCCTTTCGTAGATGCCCCGTAAGAAACGGGACGGGTGTCCCATCCTCCCAGAGCCCGGTTGGTACGGAATAGCTTGCCGTCTACGAAGTCGTGTAGGCGTTTACGGTCAATTCTTGCCAACTGATGAACGCCCGCCAATGAGACCCAGAGGTCCTTCCCGTCTGGCGAAAGTGCAATCCCCCACGGGTCGGCTGCGCCTTCGGCCAACCGATCCAGTAACACAGTTGCCGCCAGAACCTTTCTCTGAAGATCAATAATGCTTAACGCGTTCACGTTGATCCAGCCCTCTTCAATCTCCGTTGTCGGCCGTTGCGTGCGACCGATGGTGTGCACCGCATACGCCCACCGGCTGTCGGTTGAGATCACGACTTGACGGCAAGAGGTCGACCCTCCTGGCAGGCAGACATCCTTGACCTTTCTTAATTCGTTGAGGTCGATCAGGCTAACGCAAGCTGCCGTGTGTGGATCAGTTCCATCGCCTTGCGGTAACAGATTGCCGACGACAGCCAGAGTCTCATCCGGAGTCACCGCCACAAACGACGGTTGGCGAATGACCTGGATGCGCCTATCCTCCCGTCCTGTGATCGTGCTTATCACGGAAACGTCGTCACTGAACGAATTGCAGACGATCAGCAGCTTTTTCTTTGCTGAGATGGCTAATCCCATCGGGCCGACGCCGACCCGGAGGTGTCGTGTGATTTTTCCGCTGTCTACATCCACTTCGGCGACACTTGCAGCCGAGGATTCGGAGATGAACACACTCGTACTGCTTCGTCCCCAAGCTACGCCTGTTGGCTCGTCAGCCACCGTGAGCTCCTTGACCACTTTCCCGCGCGATGGGTCGATGATGACAAGTCTTCCCGCCGTGTGGTCCGATACCGCCAACCATTTGCCGTCCGGAGAATACTTCGCGTCAAACGGGGACCTATACGAAGTCGGGGCTTGAGCGCCCCGCGTTGGCACCGCAGGAAGAAGGCCAACCAACAACCACACGATCGTTAACAAGATCCGACGCCTGATACTTTTGATCATCTCCACGAGTTTCTCTTCCCGGCGAGATCGCTTGTGTCTGGCACTAGCGCCTCGCGACATCTCATTTGGACGGCACGACTTTAAAAGGCGCATGGCAAATTGTAATCCGTCGCAGACGTTGAATTCGTCTACTGGGTCCAACTTTGGATTCCCCCCCATGGTATCATACGTATAATCGGACTGGAAATTCTACTCCCGCCGCTGGCCTGATTGAAGACCACGTAGAACGTGGTAAATCCCCTGCAGCCAATGACCCCCATGTGCCTGCTTGCGAACACTTCCGGAGTTGAGACGTTCGGATGGCGTGTCCTGACAAGCCGAGCCCAGCGAGACACCACAGTCGACGTTTCTGTGGCAACCGGAAGCGAAGGCAGATAAGCAAAAGGTTGCCTGCCATCGTTGCAGGCTGTCAGTAGCGAGACCCTGCATCAGGAGGTTTCGCCTGAACGTGGCCGGCATATTGTCTGCTATTAGTTCGCACATCTAATCGGTGACCACGGAAGTTCACTGACGTCTTCATTTTGCTGCCTTCCGACTTTCTATGAAGAAGCATACAACGGGAAGAGCAACCAGAGCCATAAGCCCATCTGCGAGTACAAACGTGTCAAGTGAGGCGGATCCCCTCGCCACGTCGAGGACCCAAGCTGAAGCCAAAACGGCCAGTCCTGCCGCAGCCGTCCCATATAGCCAAAGGCGCTTGCGAAACAGCACCCGCAGAAAGCCAGCCGTAGCCAGCGCCGCGAGCAGTATAGGAGGAAGTGTTGCCGCAATGAGAACGAAGGAGACCATAGCAGGATTGCTTTGCTGTGGCAGTGGCAGCAAATGTGCGATCGCTTTTGCAAAACGAGGCCACCCGATAAGCAAGCTGAATAGCAGGAGGAGCGATCCAATATAGACACACGCTCCTCCGATGGTACCAGCACCAATCTTGATGAGCCTGCTTACACTGTGGATTCTTGTGGCGTTCATTATTTACACTCGCTAGCGTCGGCACTCGTAACAGTTCTTTGGCTACTTCCAACATTTCGTACAACGGTACATGCACCACAACATTGTCCATCCCTTATAGGCCGTAAAAGGATCGTCAGGTGTTAAATAATCACAAACGGTGTAGCAATCATCCGCGTTAGCGCTACCACCGCTCCCGCAATCCTCACAGATAGCCTGATAGGCCTTTTTGACGTCGGGAGGTATACCACCTGAGGAGGATAGACCAAGTGGATCGGTCATCTGGGTCGGCTTGTTGCCGACGTAGTCATAAAGACTATCGTTGTTATCGAAACGATCCAACTCATCCACGCCCGTAAAGCCCCTTATACTTGACCCGGTGCGACGATGCGCCAACGCGCCGGACGCAATAACAGTAACACGCTCTCCAACGGGATCCCTACTAAACCATCGCCCTAGATCGGCGCTGTAGGCGCGGTAGAGGGCTAGATGCAGTCCGCTGGGCGCATGGAAGTAATGCCCCGTGAATCCAAAGTCCGCGTCCAACCCTCCGCTGATTTTGGCGCGCCTGCCCCACGAATCGTAGTCGTACCGTGCAACGATCAGACTGCCAACCCTCATTTCTCGTATCGAGCCAAGGTGGTCGCGTGTGAAGTAGTAGTTTACTCCACTGATCTGCTCGCCCTGAGCGTAAAAGCGCTTCGTAACAGTACCCCCGGATGAATCGCGTTCCTCGGCCAATTCTTTATCGCACCACAACATCCAGTGGTCGCTGTTGGTTGTTGTCCCATTGATTTCGGTCTGACGGACACGCCGCCCGAAGCCGTCATATGTGAATCGGCTAGTATATGTCTCATTGCTGTAAATAGCCACGAGCCTATTGGCCGCGTCCCAAACGTTGCTGATCGCAGTTCCGGTCGTCGTGTTGGACATCGTGACCAGATTGCCATTGAGGTCGTAGGCCATCGTCTGCGAGGCACCGTTGCTGAGCACGACGGAATAGTAATGCGCCAGAGTGTTGCCGTTGTAATCCGATACCGCCACCTGCACGGTGTTGCTGCCGGGGTTAACTGTAGCGTACCCCGTGAAATTCGTTCCCGAATCCAGCGCCGCTGCTTTACCGGCCACAGTCGCATTGCTAATCGGCTCATTCACGCTTCCCCGAAACCGCAATGGTCCACTCCCCCCATTCTGGTTGACCAATTCGTTCAAGTTGTTGTAACTGGCTCCCTCCACGGTACCATTAATTCGTTCACTTAAGCGATTGCCCGCCGCATCATATGCGTAGCTGTACATGTTCGTGGCCACCGCGCCATTCATCACGGCATCGATCAATTGGCTGGCGGCGTCATACTGGAAATTGTACACGCTCGCCGGTGACGAATTCGTTTGCTGGGTCCAACTCTGGATTTCCCCCTCCGCATCATACGCGTA
>CAZAQZ010000116.1:0-8074 GCA_964487175.1 uncultured Verrucomicrobiota bacterium
CAGGTATGATGCACTTGATTGCGCTTTGTTGTCGATGTTTGCCATTTTTGCCATTTCGATTGCGGCCGCTGAATCGGCGCTCGGGCTGGCGCTGGTGATTGCCGTGTACCGGCATTACAAGTCCGTGGATATGGACGAGATGAGGAGCTTGAAAGGCTGAGATGGAGCAATTGGAACATCTGGTCCGTTACCAGTGGTTGATTCCGATCTTCCCGCTGGCCGCTGCGGCGATTCAATCATTGCTCAAACGCCCTTGCCGGAAGTTGTCAGCCACGCTGTGCATCGGGGCCATGACTCTTTCCTGCGTGGTGGCGTGGCGTATCTTGTTTGCGGCGATAGCAGCAGCACGCGAAGCCCATCTTTTGGGGGCACATGAGACCGTGCGGGCCATTTGGAATTTCACTTGGTTTGAGTTCGGCAACACGCATCTGGACATCGGCTTTATCCTGGATCCTCTGACCGCTGGTATGGCAGCCATGGTGACGTTTGTGGGCCTGATGATCTTCATCTTCGCCACAGGCTACATGGCAGAAGACGAGAATTTCACGCGGTTCTTCTGCTTCTTGTCACTATTCGCATCGGCAATGCTCGGATTGATCGTCGCGAACAATTTGCTGATGCTGTTCATGTGCTGGGAATTGGTTGGGCTGTGCAGCTATCTGTTGATCGGCTTTTGGTTCTTCAAACCGAGCGCAGCGGCGGCGTGCAAGAAAGCCTTCATCACGACCCGTGTCGGCGACATCGGATTCTTCATCGGGATCCTAATGCTGTACTGGCAATCCCATACACTCAACCTGTACGATCACGGCACTGGTGCGCTGGAACAGGCCAATGCGCTGGCCACCCTCGGGGGCTGGTGGGGGTTGTCTATGGCCGGCACAATCGCCATCCTGTTGTTCTTCGGCGCGATGGGAAAGAGCGCGCAATTCCCACTGCACGTGTGGTTGCCGGATGCGATGGAAGGCCCGACACCCGTCAGCGCCTTGATTCATGCGGCGACCATGGTGGCGGCAGGCGTCTTCATGATCGGTCGGATGTATCCGCTATTCAAGGCAGGTGCGGGACCTGACGGCATGACGCCGGTGCTGGAGTTTGTGATGTGGGTGGGCTGCATCACGGCAGTGTTCGCGGCGACGATTGCCGTGGCGCAGGATGACATCAAGCGAGTGCTGGCGTACTCGACCTGTTCGCAGCTTGGGTACATGGTGATGTCTCTTGGGGCGACTGGATTCGTACCCGGTGAGTTCCACTTGTTAACGCATGCCTTTTTCAAGGCGCCGCTGTTCCTGGGTGCAGGCTCAGTGATCATCGGGACGCATCACGAGCAGGACATGCGCAAGATGGGCGGCCTGCGCAAGTATATGCCGATCACGTTCGTCACGTACGTCATTTGCATGCTGGCACTGTCGGGATTTCCGCTGACCGCGGGCTTCTTCAGCAAGGACGAAATCCTGCTGGCAACGTATTACCACAGCAAGCTGGCGTGGGCATTGGGCACGTTTGCGGCGTTTTTGACGGCGTTCTACATGACGCGGCAGATCTGCATGGTGTTTTTCGGCAACTGGCGCGGTGGCAAAGGGCAACAGCACGGGCACGAGCACGATCATCCCGACGACGAAGTCGCGCACGGTGTCGCAAAAGAGGATTACGAGCCAGCCCGCCATGGCGATCATCATCTGCCACACGAGACGCCGCCGAACATGACGATCCCTCTGGTTGTACTCAGCTTCTTTGCGCTGTTTCTCGGCTGGTTTGGGTCGCCATGGGTCGGGAATCCATTCCATTATTTCCTCGCGCCGGAAGAGAAGGAGACGGAGGCACAAATGCTGGTGATGGGTGCGTCGATCACGGTCGGCCTGCTTGGTCTCGCGTTGGGTTGGCTGATTTATGGCCGCAACCCGATGAAGCATGCCGATGAGCCGGACCCGCTGGAAAAGCCCCTGGGTTACCTGTACACGTGCCTGAACCGCAAATGGTTTATCGATGAGTTGTACGAGGCCACGATTATTCGTTTTACGGCCTGGCTCGGTGTCGCATTTCGTCTTTTTGACACAATTGTAATAGATGGGACTTTGCACGTGATCGCCGGGTTGACCAAATTCATTTCAGTTATCTTCCGGGAGGTGGGCGACGGATTTTTCATCAATGGCGGGTTCGATACGGGCTGCGAAGGCGTGCGCGAGTCGGGGGGATGGATGGCCAAGCTGCAAAACGGACGCATACAAAACTATTTCCGGGTTCTGGCGCTGGGTGTGGCGATCTTGTTGGTATTTTACTTTCTGAAGCTAAGTCAATGAGCACCGCGTTTCCCATTTTGAGTTGGATTACCTTCGCCCCGTTAATTGGCGCGTTCGTGGTGACGTTGCTTCCCAAGGAGAACGGACAGTTAATCAAGATTGTCTCGCTGCTGACGAGCGTCGTGGTCCTTGTGTTGTGCGTCGTGGTCTGGCTGAAATTTGATCCCTCAGGCGGATTGATGTTTGAGGAACGCTTTGCCTGGATCCCGACCATTAATGTGGATTACCGATTGGGTGTCGATGGGTTGAGCGTGACCATGCTGCTGTTGACTGCCATCGTCACGCCGTTGGCGTTATTGGCACATTGGAAACTGGATCGGGATGTTAAATTGTTTTTCTTCCTCTTCCTGCTGCTCGAAACAGGAATGCTCGGTGTATTCACGGCGCTGAATTTCTTTCATTGGTTCATCTTCTGGGAGTTGGGGCTGATCCCGATGTACTTCCTCATCAAGATTTGGGGTGCGGAACAACGAACGTACGCCTCCTTTAAATTCTTCATCTACACGTTGACAGGCAGTGTGGCGATGCTTCTGGCGTTTGTGTTTCTCTATCTGGCTACCAACACGTTCGATTTCCTTGAATTGCGCCAAATGGCGAGTTCCGGGCAATTGATGCCAGCGATCAGCGGACTTGTAGGCGACATCAATGCACACACAGGCCTGCACATCGATGCCAGCACATTCGCCTCCGCCCTCTTCATTGGCACATTTCTCGGTTTTGCCATCAAGGTACCCATTTGGCCATTTCACACGTGGCTGCCAGATGCGCATACACAGGCGCCGACGGGTGGCTCGATGGTGCTGGCGGCAATCCTGTTGAAGATGGGTGTATACGGATTCCTGCGAATCATCCTGCCGATCTATCCCGTACAAATCGGAGAGCACCTCAATGTACTGTTGTTCCTGGCATTCGCCAGCATTGTTTTCGGCGCATTTGCGGCCATGGCGCAGACGGACTTCAAACGTCTTGTCGCGTATTCGTCCGTGAATCACATGGGGTACGCGATGCTGGGGATTTTTGCGGCGGTTGCTTCGGCGCCCAACGTCGCGGATGTGATGAATGAGAAGTCTGCGGCACTCAATGGGGCGATGTTACAGATGTTTAATCACGGCATCAGTTCCGCAGCGTTGTTCTTCATGGTCGGCGTTATTTATGAGCGGACGCACACGCGTAACCTGGCCGATTACGGGGGCCTGCGCAAAATCATGCCGATTTACGCCGGCGTGCTCGGCATTTCAATGTTCTCTTCGCTGGGGCTGCCGGGACTGAATGGTTTTGTCGGTGAATTCATGATTTTCAAGGGAGCCTTTCCAATCGTGATGCGATGGACTTTGCTGTCGACGATCGGGCTGGTGATCACGGCCGTCTTCCTGTTGAGCATGATGCAAAAGGTCTGTTACGGGCCGCTCAATGGCAAGTGGAAGCTCCTGCCCGACATGACAGGACGCGAGATATTTATCGGTGCGGTCTTAATGGTGTTTATGTTTTGGATTGGAATTAATCCGAACCCGTTCATCAAGGTATCCAATACGGCTGTGGGGCAACTCGTAAAGATATTCGAGTCTACCCCTCAAACAATGCTCGCATTCAAGCCATAGATTTCATGCACGCGGATTGGTCAATTTACATTTCGTTTATCGGCGCCGGGGTGATAATGCTCCTGCCCCGGGACGCAAAGACCCTGATCCGCTGGGTCGCGTTGCTGACGGGTTTGGCGGGCCTGGCGATAGGCTTGAACGGCTTCTTTGCCTATGATTCATGGCTCAAGTCCCAGCAAACCCTGACCGATGGCTTCATCCACGTCGTTAACCGCCCGTGGATTCCGTCGCTGGGAATCAACTACCATCTTGCGTTGGACGGCATCAACTACCCGCTTGTTCTATTGAACGGATTTGTCTGTGTGACGGGCATCCTCTTCAGTTGGAATATCGAGGAACGAGTGAAAGAATTCTTCGCCTTTTTCCTGACACTGATCGGGGGTGTTTACGGTGTATTCATGGCGATGGATTTGTTTCTCTTGTTCGTGTTTTACGAACTGGCGATCATTCCCAAATACTTCATCATCGCCATCTGGGGTTCGACGCGCAAGGAATACGGCGCGATGAAGCTGGTCATGTACTCGTTTATCGGTAGCGCGCTCGTATTTATCGGCGTGCTGGCGCTGTTTTTCGCGGCAGGAGGGCAAACCTTCGACATTGTGAAGTTGCACGAGCTTCACGCCATTCCGGCATCGGTGCAACATTGGGTGTTTCCCCTGGTGTTCCTTGGATTCGGGGTGCTGGCGGGTATGTGGCCGCTCCACACATGGGCGCCTACTGGCCATGTAGCTGCACCCACGGCAGCCAGCATGCTTCTGGCCGGTGTTGTTATGAAACTTGGGTCTTACGCTTGTCTGCGTGCGGCGATGTTACTGATGCCCCAGGGGTTGGAGTATTGGAAATGGTGGATCGCGTGGATCGCAGTGATTGGTATTGTCTACGGCGCAGCGGTAGCATTGGCGCAGAAGGATTTCAAGTTTATCATCGGCTACTCCAGCGTCAGCCATATGGGATTTGTGTTGCTGGGTCTGGCCACATTGAATGTGCGAGGCATGTCCGGCGCGATCCTGCAAATGTTCTCCCACGGTATTATCGCAAGTCTGCTGTTCGCGGTCGTCGGGCGCATGATCTACGATCGTACGCATACGCGGCAACTCGATGAACTGGGAGGATTGCGAGCCGTTCTTCCATTCGCCTTTTGGACGTTCCTCATCGGCGGTGTGGCTTCGATGGGGCTGCCCGGATTCAGCGGGTTTGTCGCGGAACTTCAGGTGCTGATGGGCGCATTTAGCGTGAGTCCCTGGCTGGCGTTCGGTGCGGCGCTCAGCATTCCGATCACGGCGGCATACATTCTCAATGCGCTCCACAAGGTGTTTTTTGCGGAGGAGGAACATTCAGCGGCAGGCGGACACGACGCGCATGGTCACAGTGGCGGAGCAGGGGAATCTCGTTGGAACCTGCCCCCGATTACATTTTCCGAGAAAGTCGCCGCAAGCGTTCTGATGGCTCTCTTGGTGATCATTGGGCTTCGTCCATCGATTCTGCTCGATGTAATCACGCCCAACGTCGAATTATTCCTGAAAGGACTGCAATGACCGGGTTCTCGTATTACCAGGTCTTCAAGGCGCTGATCCCTGAGGCGTTGCTGGTGGTGGCAGCATTCATCGCTCTCACGCTCGATCTTGTATGGCTGCGCAGGACTGAAACGAAACTGCGCATCCGAACCGTCGGCGTAGTGGCGATTGCTGGCCTTCTGGCATCTGCGGTTGCCCTGTCCAGACAGTTAACGGAAGACCCGCTCACACTTCTGGGAGGGACAGTAGTCACGAGCCAACTGACGGTTATATTCAGCCTGGTGATTGTAACGCTCACGTTGCTGACCGTACTGATTTCGATGGACTTCGATTTGGGCCTTCATGTGGGAGAGTATTTTGCGACGCTGCTCTTTGGCGCAATTGGGATGATGATGCTGATCAGCACCGAGGAATTGGTGACAATTTTTGTGGCGTTGGAGTTGACCAGCATTTGCCTCTACATTCTCACGGCATTCCACAAGGGAGAATTGCGGTCACAGGAGGCAGCCGTGAAGTATTTCATGTTCGGCGCAATTTCCTCGGCATTTCTGCTTTTTGGTTTGAGTTACGTGTATGGACTTACGGGAACCACGAACCTTCGCTTGATCGCGGAAGGGGTGCAAAAAGTTGGGGCAAGCCCCCTGATGGCGGTGGGCCTGTTGTTTATTATCGTTGGCTTTGGGTTCAAGGCTGCCATTGTCCCGTTCCACCTCTGGGCTCCCGATGCTTACGAAGGAGCGCCCACGCCAGTCGCGGCATTTATCGCCACCGGCTCGAAGGTCGCCAGCTTTTTCATATTCGTCAAAGTCTTGATGATCGGATTTAGCGGGATGACAGGCTCGGCATCCTGGGGCGGATTGAGCTCAGGCTGGACGATGCTGCTGGCGGCGACGGCGGCCATCAGCATGGTATTGGGCAACTGCGTGGCCATCGTGCAACAGAACGTGAAACGTCTGCTCGCGTACTCAAGCATCGCTCACGCGGGATACATTCTGGTGGGTTTGATTGCCGCCACACAAATGGGCGCGACGTCGGTGCTGTTTTACGTGATCGTCTACGCATTGACGAACCTGGGCGCGTTTGGCGTAGTAGCCACACTGGCCAGCCGTGCGGGCGGTGACGATATCGACGACTTTAACGGCATGGCGCGCAAGGCCCCGCTGTTGTCGCTGCTGATGCTTGTGTTTGTACTCTCATTGGCGGGAATCCCACCGCTTGGCGGGTTCTTCGGGAAATTCTACCTGTTTGCAGCAGCGGTGCAGCAGGACGCGCAACATTTCGGCCTGCTGTGGCTGGTGATTCTGGGGATCGTGATGAGCGCGGTCTCCTTGTATTACTACCTCGTCCTCCTGAAGCATATTTACGTATTGGTGCCGAAAGACAACACTGTCGTCTCGACCCCAACGTATTTGAACATCGCCCTCTCTCTCGTGGCGCTGGCGGTCATCCTTTTGGGTATCTTCCCTGAGTGGCTTCTTGCGCTTCTCAAAAGCCTGGTGACCCAGCTATAATTGCAAGCAGATTGATCGCGAACGCTTGCACGACAGATTCTAATGCAGATTGACGGTTCAACGAAAATTGTTGGTGTCTTCGGCTGGCCCATCACCCACACGGCCTCGCCCGCCATGCACAACGCTGCCTTCGACGCGCTGAAGATGAATTGGGTGTACCTGGCGTTTCCCGTCGATCCACGGAATCTGCGTTCCGCCCTTCACGGCGCACGCGACATGGGATTGACGGGCCTGAACCTCACCGTGCCGCACAAGATTCTCGCGCTTGATTTGGTCGACGAAGTTGATGCCCATGCCCGTCGCCTCGGAGCTGTCAACACCGTATGCATCGAGAACGGAAAACTTCGCGGATTCAACACCGACGGCTACGGTTTCAACAAGGCGATCAAGGAGGAGTTTAATCTCTCATTGAAAGGCAGGCGAATCCTGGTGCTTGGCGCCGGCGGGGCTGGGCGCGGGATCGCCATCCAGTGTGGATTGGAAGGTGCGGCCAAGGTGTTTGTCGCCAACCGCACGGCTGCAAAGATTGAGCCCATCGCGAAAGAGTTGTCGTCTATGAAGACTGAGTTTCACGCACTGGCGTTGAAATCGAAGGACATAGCCAAAGTGATTCACGAGGTCGACCTGCTCGTTAACGCCACATCCGTCGGCCTGTCTCCTGGTGAAACCCTCGGTCTTGGTCGCGAAGTGTTTTCGCCAAAACTGTTCGTTTATGACACGATTTATCGACCTGCCGAGACCGAGCTGTTGCGAGCCGCCAGCGATGCAGGTGCGAAGGTGGCGGGCGGGCTGAGCATGCTCCTGCACCAGGGAGCGAAATCCTTTGAGCTCTGGACCAAGCGCAAGGCCCCTGCAGCCGTCATGCGCCGGGCGTTGCAGACCGCGATATACGGAGAGCGGGCGTGAGCGCCGGGCTGCGGGTTTATTTGGAGTTCGTTGCCTTCCTGTTCGGCGCCACGATCGGCAGCTTCCTGAATGTTTGCATCCACCGCATGCCACGCGAACAATCCATTGTGTCACCGCCCTCCCATTGTCCGCACTGCGGACATGGAATTGGCTGGCGGGATAATATTCCACTGTTTAGTTATGTGTTTCTGCGTGGGCGCTGCCGACACTGTCAGGCGCGCATCACGCCGCGGTATTTCCTGGTGGAA
>CAZAQZ010000117.1:0-8042 GCA_964487175.1 uncultured Verrucomicrobiota bacterium
TTCTGTCAATTCCTGGCGCGTCATCGGCACTGGCAACATGATGGCTTTCGCCGAGGCGAACAGCCTGTCCAGGTGCTGCGGCAGCCGGAAAATCTTCCCGCTGTACACGCGGATGCCCTCAAAGACACCGTCGCCGTAGAGCAATCCATGGTCAAAGACAGAGACTTTTGCGTCCTGGTCCGAAACATATTTGCCGTCGATGTATATCGTCACGTCGCGTTCCTCTAATTATAGGATGCAGTTAACCCAAAATTCTTCCATCCGCAATCTCCAACACTCGTTCGCCGCGTTTGGCAATGTGCTCGTCGTGCGTCACCATCACCATCGTCGCGCCCGACTCTGCGTGCATTTGCCACAGCAAATCCAGGATCACCTCGCTGGTCTTTGAATCGAGGTTTCCGGTCGGTTCGTCCGCCAGCAGCAACTTAGGCCGATTCATCAACGACCGGGCGATCGCGACCCGTTGCTGTTCACCACCGCTCAATTCCGCCGGCCGATGCTCCAGCCGTTCGCCGAGCCCGACCGCCTTCAGCAACTGAATGCCGCGCTCCCGCAAATCATCGCCGTGTCGCGCCCCGAGCAGCGCGGGCAAACACACGTTTTCCAGCGCATCCAGTTCCGGCAGCAGGTTGTAGGACTGGAACACGAACCCGATGCGCTCGTTGCGCAGGCGCGTCCGTTCGGCGGCCGACATCTCAAAAAGCGAAACGCCATCGAGGGCCACTTCGCCCGCTGATGGCGCATCCAGTCCGCCCAGCAAATGCAACAACGTGCTCTTGCCCGCTCCCGACGCTCCCACAACGACGACGACTTCGCCCCGGCGCACCCGCAGATTGATTCCCTGCAGGACTTCCACGTTGCGCTTGCCCAAAGTGTAGTTTTTGCGCAACCCCTGCGCAACCAAAATGTCTGTCCCCTGCTCACTCATGGCGCAGGGCCTCCACGGGCTCGAGGCGCGCCGCCCACATGGCCGGGAACAATCCGCCCAAAGTGCAGATCACCACCGCCGAAAGGATGATCGTCAGTAAATCACGCGGCGTCAGAAACGCGGGGATCTCCGCGAAATTGTAGACGTCGCGCGGGAACACATCGACGTGCAACACGGTCGAAAGAAAGGTCTGGATGGGCGTGAGGTTGTGGATTGTGATCAGCCCCATCGTCATTCCGATAATCACACCGAGAACGCCAACGACGAACCCCTGAATCAGGATAAGCCGGGAGATTTTTCCAGATGACGCGCCGAGGGCCTTCAGCACGCCGATTTCCCGCGTTTTCTGGACGGTTGTCGTGATCAACGTGCTCATGATGCAAAACGCCGCAACAATGATCACCAACATGAGGATAAAGAACATTGTGGTTTTCTCGACCTGGATCGCGCCGAGCAGTCGCTGGTTCATCTGCGCCCATGTCTGGGCACGCAGCGGCGACGGCAGGGTTTTATTGAGCTGCGTGGCAACTTGTTGCGCTCCCTCAAACGGGTCGTCGGTGGTCAACTCGATTCCCTGCACGGCATTGCCGATGTCGTACAACTCCTGCGCGGTTTGCAGCGAGGTGAAAATCAGACCGACGTCGTATTCGAACATACCCGACTGAAAAATGCCCGAGACGGTCAGTTCCATCGGGAGATAAACTTCTTCGCCCTTCTTCTCCAGGTTGCGCGGCGAGTAAACGGTGATCTTGTCGCCGAGAAAAATCCCGTACTCATTGGCCAGTTCGCGTCCGATGACGACCTTGTCGCCGCTCAGGTCCAGGTTCCCCTCCTTGATGTATTCGCCCAGCTTGCTGACGGTGACTTCGCGCTTTGGATCGATTCCCTTCAAATACGGCGTGGCGACGCGACGATTGAACTCGAGCAACACCAGCCCCATGGCGAACGGCGACGCCGCCTTGACGTGAGGCACCTGCAAAATTGTCTTCGTTAACTCGTCGCTGTGTTCGATCAGCCCGCCCGTGACAGTTATGTGCGCGTGCATCCCCATCAACTTCTCGCGCAGTTCGCGGTCGAAGCCGCTCATCACGGCAATGACGACAATGAGCACCCACACGCCGATGGTCACCCCCGCCAGCGAAATGAGGGTGATAATGGACACAAATGTCCGCTTTGGCTTCAGGTAACGAAGCCCGAGAAAAAGCTCGAAGGGCAGGCGCGTCATGTTTGCGGCCGCAACAATGGGAACAGAATTACATCGCGGATGCTTTCCACGCCGGTCAACATCATCACCAGGCGGTCGATTCCCATGCCCATGCCTCCCGCCGGCGGCATTCCATGTTCGAGCGCTGTCAGAAAATCCTCATCGAGTTTTTCGGCATGACCCTCCGCCTGATGCAGCAGCCGCTCGCGCTGTACGACAGGGTCGTTTAACTCCGAATAGGCGGGGGGCGAGTTCCTGGCCGTTGGCCACCAATTCAAACACGTCCACGACACTCGGGTCCTGCGCGTTCGGCTTCGCCAGCACAACCAACTCGGCGGGCAGGTGCGTGACGAACGTCGGATTCATCAGCGACGGCTCGATCGTTTTCTCGAAAATGGCGTTGGTCACTTCGAAATCCGGCGTCTCATTCGTAACCTCCACACCCATCTGGGCCGCATGCATCCTGCGGTCGGCGGCCGATTGCGTAAACCAGTCCTTGCCGAGCCGCTCCTCAATCAACTCGCGGTAGGTGATCCGCTTCCACGGCGGCGTCAGATCGATTTCCTGGCCGTCGTAGCGTTTGATCAGCAGCGTATCCAGGACGCCCTCGGCAATGGAGACAACCATGCCCTGCATGAGGTCCATCATCGTCTCGTAATCGCCGTATGCCTGGTAGACTTCAAGCATGGTGAACTCGGGATTGTGACGGCGCGAGATGCCTTCGTTGCGGAAATTGCGGTTGACCTCGTAAATTTTCTCGAAGCCGCCGACCAACAGCCGTTTCAGGTACAATTCAGGCGCCACGCGAAGGAACAAATCGATGTTCAACGCTTCATGGTGCGTCGTAAACGGCTTGGCTACCGCGCCGCCCGCCACCGGCTGCATCATCGGCGTCTCGACTTCGATGAACCCGCGCGAGTTGAGGAATCTGCGAATCTCCTGCACGATGCGGCTGCGCAGCACAAACGTCTCGCGCACCGTATCGTTCATCACCAGGTCCAGATATCGTTGACGCAGCCGCGTTTCGATGTCCCTGATGCCGTACCATTCCTTCGGCAACGGGCGCACCGCCTTGCTCAACACCACAAAACTCTCCACCCGGACGGTCAATTCACCGGCGTGCGTCGTGAATAATTTTCCGACAACGCCGATGATGTCTCCCAGGTCCATGAGCTGCTTGAACACGTCAAATTGCTCCTCGGGGATCGTCTTCTTCTGCAGATAAATCTGGATTTTTCCCGTGGAGTCTTTGAGGTCGGCGAAAATACTTTTGCCCATGTCGCGATGACTCATCAACCGGCCGGCAAGCCGCACATCGCGCTCCGGCACAGGATTCCCCCGCGCGGCGGCGATGGTCTCGGTGACATCAAAGCGGCCGCCGTAGGGATCGATCCCCCGCTCCAGCAGTTTTTGGCGCTTTTCCAGGCGCGCTTTCATGAATTCGTTGGTGGGTTCCATGTCGCGCCGCAGAATAGCCCTTCGCCGTGGCCTGGGCAAGCGCGAAGCATGCGGCGTGTTGACTCGTTTGCGAGACCTGCAGTTTCAACTGCCCTGTCCTTGGACCAGGCTGGTGAATATCCGCAGCTCGCGGTCGTTTAAGTCGGATACGACCCAGTAGGTCATCCCTGATTTGGACCAGTGGATCACGTTGTAGCCGTTCTGTGTCGTCATGGTTTCCGCCGCGTCCGGTGTGCCGGGCGATGGCCAGATGAATACATTGATCGCGTGTTTTCCGTGCTGATAAACCAAGGCAGCCACGGATCGATTACCGACATAATCCAAACGTCCGCCGACCAGTGGAAAACCCTGGTCAGCGAAATCCTTCACCTGCGGAGAGAAATCCAGTTTGCCGGCAAACCAAGGTTTCATTGTGTGCTGGTCGGACGAGGCGACGTCGGTCAGATGGTTCACCATCAGCGAGCGCACGTGGCTCGCAATGACTTCCTGTGTCACGAGTGCATCCGTTGCAGGCCGTGAGAGGCCGGGTGCCAGGTTGAGGAGAAGCACGATGGCGACAGCAGCGGCGGCCAGGGAACCACCGATGACCAGCCAACGCCAGGAAAATGCAGGCTCTTTCGTTTCCGTCCGGCTTTCGCGGCGCACTGCGGCGCGGACGCGCTTCTGCAAACCCGGCGGCGCTTCGAAGTAAAGTGAACTGCCAGTGATCGCCGAGCGCAGGGCGAGGTGGTTTTCGTAGGCTTGCGCGCAAGCCGGGCAATCCTTTACGTGCTGTTCGATTTCCAGGCTCCTGACCAGGTCAAGTTCGCCGTCGATGTAACCGTGCAACAGAGGTTGAGCATCTTCGCAGCGCATCTTACGACTCCTTCTCCATAAGATCGGCCAGGCTTTTCTGAAGTAATTTGCGGGCGCGGGCCAGACGTGACATGACGGTGCCTAACGGAACACCGGCGACCTCGGCGATTTCCTTGTAGGTCAGCCCCTCCAATTCACGCAGGACCAAGGCCTCACGAAACTCGGTGGGCAGTTCCTCCATCGCCCGCCTGACCAGCTGGCTGTCGGCCTTCTGGATCAGGACGGCTTGCGGGCCGACCTCCTCGCTCTCGACAGCGTGCACCGTTTCATTAAACGGCTGCGACAGATGTTCCATCCGGTTTTTCTGCGCCCAGCTGTAAAACGTGTTGCGCACGATCTTGAGCAACCACGCCCGGCTGTCGCCTCCACGATATCCGCCAAAGAATTTGAAGGCGCGCAGGTACGCCTCCTGAACGACGTCCTGGGCATCCTGTTCATTGCGCGTCAGCCAGCGCGCCAGATTATAGGCGGCATCCATATGCGGCAGGATGACCCGTTCAAAGCGCGAGAGGTTTTCGTGCTCTTCCAATCGACCGACTCTCCATCGCTGCCATCCCACTCATTGTGCAGACTGACCGGGCAGCGATTTTATTCCCGGGCCGAAATTAGCACAGCGGATGGGAATAGACAGGGAAGAAATCAGTCTTACCCGTCGGACACATGCAGACAATTGGAAATACAACCTGTCAGGAGCTATGAAATGTCACACTACATCAATCACGATCACAATCATGACGGCATCGACCGTCGCGGATTCCTCAAGTGCATGGCCTGGGTCGGTACGGGAGTGCTGTTTTCCGTGACCGGAGGAATTCTGCGGTCTGAGACCATCACGCAAATCACCGCGGGAGCGGACGCGCTGAAGGGCGCATTGAGTCAGCCGAAGGAGAAACTGAGTTTTGTCCAAATCAGCGACAGCCACATCGGGTTTAGCAAAGAAGCGAACAAGGACGTAGTCGGTACCTTGCAGGAGGCCATCGCGCGGATCAACGCGTTGCCGACGCCCCCGGCGTTCATCCTGCACACGGGCGACCTCAGTCATCTGTCGAAGGCCGCTGAGTTCGACGCGGTGGATCAGATTCTGAAGAGCGCGAAAACGGGACAGGTGTTCTACGTGCCGGGCGAGCACGATGTTCTCAACGACAACGGCAAACAGTATCTCGGGCGTTACGGCAAGAATACCAAGGGGGACGGCTGGTACAGCTTCGACCACAGCGGCGTGCACTTCATCGGTCTTGTCAATGTGCTCAACCTCAAAGCCGGCGGTCTGGGTGCGCTCGGGGACGAGCAATTGGAATGGCTAGAGGACGATGTGAAGGGACTCTCCAGCAGTACACCCATCGTTGTCTTCGCGCACATTCCACTGTGGACAGTTTATCCCGATTGGGGTTGGGGCACCGACGACGGCGCCCGTGCGTTGTCCTATTTGAAACGGTTCGGTTCGGTCACCGTGCTCAACGGTCACATCCACCAGACGATGCAGAAGGTCGAGGGAAACGTCACCTTCCACACAGCGATGTCCACGGCTTTTCCGCAGCCTGCGCCCGGCGCCGCACCGTCGCCCGGCCCGATGAAAGTGCCCGCTGAGAAACTGCGCAGCCTGCTGGGGATAACTGACGTGAACTACGTTCAAGGCAGGAGCTCGTTGGCGATCATTGATTCGACCTTGGCGAGCTAGACAACCAGATCGCCCAAATTAAAAGGAGATGAAAGTGAAGGGATCGTTCATCATTCGCGGAACTGCGGTCTTGTTGATGGTGCTGGCGGCCCATGGGGTTGTTGCGAGACAGAAGGCTGCGGCCAACCAAGTCGCCATCGACAACTACAGCTTCTCGCCACAAACGCTGACCGTTCCGGTCGGCACAACGGTCACATGGATCAACCACGACGATGTGCCGCACACGGTGCTCAGCATGGACAAGAAAACCATCGCCTCACCTGCGCTGGACACGGACGAGAAGTTTTCGCACACGTTCACCGCCGCGGGCACAAACGATTACTTCTGCTCGGTGCATCCCCACATGAAAGGCAGGATCATCGTGAAGTGAGTGGAAACACGGCTTCCCGGCGGCGGATTGACACTGATAAACTCGGGCGTACGTTGTCTCAAGGGCAAGAGGGCAAGCCGGAAATCGGTTCCGGCTTGAAATTAATCATGAGGTCTTTGAGCCTCGGGAGGCTGGCATGAGCGCTACAGTAGCATCAACGGTCCCAGTTGTAAAAACCACGTTGGGTTGGTCAATCGGGCTCAGCGTGCTGATGATCCTGGCCGGTGTTCTCGCCATTGTGATCCCACCGGTGGCGGGAATTGCCGTGACCCTGTTGGTCGGCTGGCTGCTTGTTTTTAGTGGGGCAGCCCATCTGGTGTTCGCCTGGCACACACGCGGTGCCGGAGGAATCGTGTGGGAACTGCTCCTGGGTGTAGTCTATATTGTCGCCGGTGGCTATGTCCTGATGAACCCGGTGGCGGGCATGGCTTCACTGACTCTCGCGTTGGCGATCTATCTGTTTGCGGAGGCGATCCTGGAATTCGGTTTGTCGTTCCGTCTCCGTCCGATGCAAGGGTCGGGTTGGCTGCTGGCGGATGGGATTATCACGTTCATCCTCGCGATCATGATTTGGAGAACATGGCCATCGAGCACGGCCTGGGTGCTGGGCACGCTTGTGGGCATCAGCATGCTCTTCAGTGGCGTGTCTCGTTTGATGCTTTCCATGGCCGCACGGCACTTGCCAAGCGAGCCAGCTTAAGCGCTAAACAGAGCGCGAGCGCGGAGAACAGTCGGGATCCAACTACGGCACGAGCCTGACCCGATAGAGCCGCGTCGGCGAATTCGTGACGGCGCCGGCATCGAGATAGTTGGTGGTTCCGCTGCTCGTAATGATAATGGCGGAACTGATGTCCGAGTAGCCACCCGCGAGGTTGGGTGCGCCTTGGACGGCGTTCGTATGCCCGGCTACCACAGTCCAGACCACATTGATGTCACTCCCCTGCCTCGTGACCGAGATGATTCGAAACGCCGATGCGCTGTTGGTGGGGTCGGTGCCCGCGAGGAATTGAGCCATGTTATCCTGGCCGCTACCGTCCGGATCCGCTGTGGCGGCGGCAGCGGGATTGGTGGTCGAACCGAAGTATTGAATTTGCCATTCCTGGAATGCTGTCAGGATTGGCGATACAACCAGGTTCACCTGTCCGGACGTGTTGGTATTGATGGCGTACTGATGACCCGCGGGTGTGAGGCCGAGGCTGATACCGCTGTCGGTCAACGCCCCACCGTAGGTGAATAGCGTGTAGATACCGTCCGAGAACCCGCCGAAATCAGCGATGTTGAGCGTGCCGTTCATGAAGAGATTGCCGGACACGGCGATCCCCGTCGTGTTTGTGCCCAAGGCGAGGTTCAGTATCGACGCGCCCCCGAGGTTGAAGTCGCTGTTCACGCTGAGCAGGCTGCCGCCCAGTGTGAGGAGCGGATTGGGACCGAGCACATTGGTATCGGTGACGGCGGCTTGCGCGTCGAAGAAGGCCATTGCGTTGTTGGTCCCGGGCGTTGTCAATCCGTCCAGCGTGATCAAGCTGGCATTGGGCGCGGTGTTGGTGAC
>CAZAQZ010000118.1:0-3033 GCA_964487175.1 uncultured Verrucomicrobiota bacterium
TCATATTCGTTCCCTCGCAAGAATCCAGTATTGTGGATTTTCTGGGTCCTATTGCGGATCAGTACGCGGGTCCCCAACTGACCACGCCGCCCTCGATCGTGCGACCGACCTTCAGATCGCCCAACAACACGCCCGTCACGGCCCCGTCCGTCGTCTTAATCTGATTGGCGATTTGGTCCGCGACGGTCTTGGGGTTCCCGCTGTAACCCGACTGGTAGAACCAATGTGTGTACGCCCAGAGGGTGTATTTGCCCTCGGCCACCGCCTGGTAACTGTAGGGCACACCGTTGTACGTCAGCGAACCGGCGCCGTTGTTGTTGCTGAGCGACAACGATTCGTTGACCGCGAGGAAGGAGACAAAGAACCCGCCGAAGGCGTTGGAGCTTCCCGGTGTATTCAGGGCGGCTGCCAGAGCCGAACCCGTCGAATAGCCGGAGTGGCCGACCGGATAGGTTGTACCCAGGACGGTGTTGACCGGCCAGGGAATGATGTTGGTCACCGTTCCGCTGGTGGGCCCCGCCTGTCCGGAGATCAGCGGCTGATATTGGAACGGCGACGAGAAGATCCCAAAGCCGGTCTCTGCGAAGGGAATCAGGCGCTGGCCGGCGTTTTCGTCGCGGCCAATGGCTGCCACGATGATGCTTTCATCGTTGGTATTGCCCGTGAACTGCGCCAGCGGTATCTCACCCTCCCCGAGCAGGGCCTGCGCCACCAGGGATGTCACGTTGCTGAGCGCGGCTGGCGACCCGGCGTTCTTAACCGCCACAACCGGCGTCGCGCCAATCACCTTGTCCACCAAGAGCGGCGACGTGAAGAGCGTCGAGCTTTGGAACGAATCCGATATGGAGACATCGGCCGGCGCCGATTCCAAAGGCCCCGCCAGGTTGGCCGTGCCGCCCGTGGTCAGGTTCGTGCCGTTAAACCACGTGTTGTTCAGCGTGAGGTTCTGCACCAGGGCCTGAATCCCACCGGTGGAACCGAGCAGCGATGTCTTGATGTCGACTGGATAGTTTCCCACGATTGTCGTGCCCCGGAATTCCGCCTGGTTAGCTCCAAGCAGAGATGATCCCGCATATCCGTACACATATCCGGGATTCAGAATGTGTGGGATGGCGGTATGGAGCTGATTCCGGTCCGCTTGCGCGCCGGTGATGTGAATGATGTTGGTTTGAGCGGAAGCTGCGCTGGTAATGACCAGCGCCATCACCCCCGCCAGTTTCGTGAGTCCGAACGTTTTCATGGTTTCTCCTAACAGCACTGCGGCTGTTATTTTCGACCGGCGAAGTTCGTACTCTAGCCTGCTCGAAAGGTATTTAGTTTTTTTCGCTTACTGGGTCGGCGAAGCTCGCACTCAAGCCTCCCAATAAGTCTACCAATTCAGTAGACAGTGTTAATTCCTATCAGAGCGGTAGAGTTTTGCAAGAACTTTTTGCTGATTTCTTATTTGGCGCGGGGCCCGGCACGCCGATGTCGCTTAATCCGAGGCGGTTCCGACACGCAGGGATCTGTCTCTCCCCTCCCCCGGCATCGTAGACGACATTGAGCAACGCGGTGTCTCTGGCCGGTGGCTCCATGGACAGCTTCGCCGGTCAAGAGACGGCCAGGCTTCCAAGGACGGGCGTCAAGGCGGACATTCGGCTTTTGTGGTGGCCGCGAATGAGGGGCAACCTTGGTTTGTCCAGGTCGTCAGACCTGGTCCAGACGCACTTTCTCGGTTTTTTCGACCTGTGTGACCCGGCCGTCGTGGACAACGATCTGGACGACGCCGTAACGCAGGGATCGGACGTGTTGTTGCATGAGGACAAGCCAATCCTGCTCGCGGCGTCCTTCCTGTCTGGCATCGCTTTGCATGGCGCTCTTTGCTCTCCACCAACGTCTATGTAATCAACAGTAACATTTATTATATTATCTCTCTTGATCCCGGATCTGGGCCGGGGAGCGCAGTCGCCATGGATTTCGCTGGTTGTGAACGCGGGTTTGTTGTTCATTGCCCAACCATCCTGTCTGTGCGACCGCGCTACCCCGTAGTCCAGAACGTCGCAAGGGCATGGCAAGGCCGTCGAGGCCGGGGATATCGTCGGCGACGACGGTCGAAACGCCAGCCGCCGGGATGCGCAAGGTCAATCGAAGCAGAGCGCAGAGGATTGCAAAGGGGAGTGCCCCCGGGAAATTGGTCTCGATGCAATGACTCGCCATAGTTCCTTTCGTTTGCCCCAAAGGAACCTCCGGTGGACCGGTCAGCCCTGACGTAAATTCCGTGCTGTTAGGCCAACCACCAGCAGGCGCAGGTCGGCCGCATATATTGTCTATCAATACAGTAGACAATAAAGCAGTCTACTGAATCGGTTGACTATTACAAGCACTATTTTGAGTTTTCTATCCTTCCTATAATAAAAGCTTCCCCGTCAGGCGGCTAAATCTGTTTCCCTGTTGCCATTCACCCTCGCTTCCGTGCAGAAAAACAGGCGGGTGGGCTAGATTCCGATCGGTCTGCCAGTCTCTCCGTCCGGGGCTACGGCGGTTCGCAGTCACCGACCGGGCTTAACGGAAAATCTGCCCCCCCCAATGCAAATTACTAGGCATTTCCCCCGCGATCTGCTAGAGTCCGGTCGCTGAATCGTTTCAGGTTCGCGCGCGAACGAAGTCGAGCCTGACCCGGAACCGAATGAATGGCCTACCAGTCTCCTGGCGGCACAAGCGCACGGCACCATGAATATGCGCCTGGCTGACCGGACCTACCGGAAGTTCCCGGCAAAGCAAGGAACAATACAATGAGTCCTGAATCCAGAAAAGCCGGCCCGCAGCTGAGCCTGAGCGCAAGGGCTGCCCGCAATCTTGCCACCGCCACCGTCACTGTCCCGCAATTCGCGGAGATCAGCCCGCGATGGCTGCACCGCCTGCTGCCGTGGGTCGACGTCGATGGTGGCGTCTACCGATTGAACCGCGTCGCCCAAGCCGCGAAGGGAGAGCCAGCCACCGAATTCGGCGAACGCAAAGTCGACCTCCTGACCTCCGATGGCGACGAGCCCAGGC
>CAZAQZ010000118.1:3043-7921 GCA_964487175.1 uncultured Verrucomicrobiota bacterium
TTGTCGATTTCGAGGAGGAGCCGCGCGAGTATCACCTCAGCACCATCCAGACGGTGTTGCACACGCACACGCGCGTCACCGATTTGTATAGCAACCGGATCGATCAACTGCGCGAGCAAATCCGCCTGATCGTCGAGGCGGTCAAGGAGCGCGAGGAGTGGGAAATCATCAACAACCCTGCATTCGGCCTGCTGCACGAAGTCGATCCCTCGCGAAGCATCAAGACCCGCAAGGGCACTCCCACACCGGATGATCTGGACGAACTGCTCACGCTGGTTTGGAAGAAACCCGCGTTCTTCCTCGCCCATCCGAAGGCGATCACCGCGTTCGGCCGCGAAGCGACCCGCCGCGGCGTGCCGCCGCCGACCATCCAACTCTACGGTTCGCCGTTCCTCACCTGGCGCGGCGTGCCGCTGGTCCCGAGTAACAAACTCGATGTCACGAACAACACCACAAGCATCCTGCTGTTGCGTGTCGGCGAAGCCGAACAAGGAGTCGTCGGCCTGCAAAAGGCCGGTGTCACCGGTGAAGTCGAACCAGGGCTTTCGGTTCGCTACATGGGCACCAACGAACACTCGATCGCCTCCCACCTGGTCACCCGCTATTTCTCGGCGGCGGTCCTGACGGTGGACGCCATCGCGCGTCTGAACAACGTGGGCGTGAGTCACTACCATGAATACGTCTATCCCAAGACCTGAGTCCCCCGACACGGAACTCATCGCCCGGCTGGCCAACGAAATGTACAATGAGTTCCGCCGGGCTCCGGCCGCCCCTGCGCCCGCTGCCAGCAATGACCTGGCCGGAGCGTACCCGGCCAGAACCCACGCATTGTCCCCTCCCGTGCATCCGGCAACGGCCGCCCCTGGCGTCGGCGCACACAACCCGGGCGCGGCAGACTCCCACCCATTCGGCGAGCCGCGCGGCCGAAAGGAGCTTCCCGGTTCACGGCGCCCTGTCGATCCGGCTGCCGGCGAGGATTACTATTATCTTCCGAAGGCGGCAGCTGCGGGATTCGATGTCGAATCTGTCCGCGAAGATTTCCCGGCCCTGCACCAAACGGTCCATGGCCGCCCGCTGATCTGGCTGGACAACGCCGCGACCACCCACAAACCGCAAAGCGTGATCGACGCGACCTCGCTGTTTTACAGCCGCGACAATTCAAATATCCACCGCGGTGCGCACACGCTGGCGGCCCGTGCCACGGAATTGTATGAGAAAGCCCGCGAGAAGGTACGGCAATTCCTCGGCGCCAAAGACGCAAGTGAGATCATCTTTGTCCGCGGCACGACCGAGGGCATCAACCTCATCACCCAGGCTTACGGCAGGAAATTCATCGGACAAGGCGACGAGATTCTGCTGACCACGATGGAGCACCACGCCAACATCGTGCCCTGGCAGTTGCTGGCCGAGCAGACCGGGGCGGTGATCCGCGTCGCTCCCATTAATGACCACGGCGAGCTGATTCTCGAGCAGTTCGCCGCACTACTGAATGCGAACACGAAAATCGTCGCCGTCACCCACGTGTCCAACGCCCTGGGCACGATCAACCCGGTCGAGCGGATCATCGCTCTTGCTCATTCGTTCGGCGTGCCAGTGCTGGTCGATGGCGCGCAATCGACGCCCCACCTGCCGGTTGACGTCCAGGCGTTGGACGCCGATTTCTTCGTCTTTTCGGGGCACAAGATTTTCGGCCCGACCGGCATCGGCGCGCTCTACGGCAAGGCCTCCTGGCTCGAACAGCTCCCGCCCTGGCAGGGCGGCGGCAACATGATCCGCGATGTCACGTTCGCCAGGACCACCTACCAAAACCCGCCACAACGGTTCGAAGCCGGCACCCAGGACATTGCCGGGGCGGTCGGACTTGGCGTGGCGATTGATTACCTCCAGAGAATCGGCCTTCCGGCGATCGCGGCCTACGAGCACGAGCTGCTCGAATATGCCACGGCCGCGCTGGCCACGATCCCGGGGTTGCGGCCCATCGGCACTGCGGTGGCCAAGGCCGGCGTATTGTCGTTCGTGTTGCCCGGCCATTTCACGGAGGACGTGGGCCGGTACCTGGACAGGCACGGCATCGCGGTGCGCGCCGGCCATCATTGCGCGCAACCGGCATTGCGCCGGTTCGGCCTGGAATCGACCGTGCGCCCGTCGCTGGCGTTTTACAACACTCGTGAGGAAATTGACGAACTTGTTCGTGTCCTCCACGGTTTGGTGAAAACATGAAAGCCATCTCGCCTGCCGAATTGCAGAGCCTGCTGGCCCGAGATGCGGCCCTTCTCGTCGTCGACGTTTCCACGCCAGCGGAGTTCGCCGGGTCCCACGTCCCGCAGGCGCGCAACGTGCCGCTGGACAAGTTCGATTCGAAAGCCGTTCCCGCGAACCAGCCCGTCTATCTGCTCTGTCGCTCAGGCACCCGCGCCGTCCGGGCGGCGGGTAAGATTGCCAACGGCATCGTGGTCGAGGGCGGCACGCAGGCCTGGATTGCGGCGGGGCTGCAGGTAACGCGCGGGGCGTCGAAGGTCATCAGCCTCGAACGCCAGGTTCGTATTGCCGCAGGCTCGCTGGTGCTGACCGGCGTGATCCTTGGCTGGCGGGTGCATCCCGGATTCTTCGGCTTGTCGGCCTTTGTGGGGGCGGGCCTGGTGTTTGCCGGGATTACGGACTTCTGCGGAATGGGGTTGCTGCTCGCGAGAGCGCCTTGGAACCAATGCACCGGCTGCTGAGTCAATACGTCCCGGAGCTGTTGGCGTCGTACGAACGCATCGGCGGCCTGAACAACCAGGATTCGCACAACCATCCGTCCAAGCGCGCGGTGGGCCAACTCTGCGAGGATCTGTTGCGGCTGCTCTTCCCCGGGTTTCACGACGACGACGCAGTGGACGACACGCTGGCCGACATCACCAGCGAACGGCTGGCGAGCCTGATCGCGCGTCTGTCCGACCAGGTGCGCCGCAGCGTGCGCATCGGAGATCCCAAGAAACCAACCGGCCGCACGCCGCCGATCATGGAACGGTTTTGCCAGTCGCTGCCGGAGGTGCGTGAGCTGCTGCGCACCGACATCGAGGCGGCGTTCGAGGGTGACCCCGCCGCGTCGCGCCGTGAGGAGATCATCCTTTCGTATCCATTCATAGAAGCGATTTCAATCCAGCGCCTGGCGCACGTGCTGTACAAGTCGGGGGCGCCCATTGTGCCCCGGATGATGACGGAATGGGCCCATAGTCACACCGGCATCGATATCCATCCCGGGGCGCAGATCGGCACGCACTTCTTCATCGATCACGGCACCGGCGTGGTCATTGGCGAGACCTGCCGGATCGCCAACCATGTCAAGCTCTACCACGGCGTCACTCTCGGGGCGCGCAGTTTCGCCAAGGACGAGGCCGGCCACATCGTCAAGGGTGGCAAACGCCATCCGGACGTGGAGGAAAATGTGACGATCTATCCCAACTCCACCATTCTGGGAGGCGAGACTGTGATCGGGGCGAATTCCACCATCGGCGCCAATGTGATCCTGATGCACAGCGTCCCGCCGAATTCCCTGGTCATCTATGAGGAAACCCAGCTCAGCATCATCGACAAATCCGCCCGCAGAATCAGCGGTGCCATCTAGCGCGACCGCCTACTATGGGGTCGACCGCCACGTCGGCGGCACGCCCCTGATTCGGCTTCGGCGCCTCAGCGAATTGACCGGTTGCGAAATCCTCGGCAAGGCCGAATTCATGAATCCTGGCGGCTCGGTCAAGGACCGCGCGGCGCTGGGGATCATCACCGACGCCGAGGCCGGCGGGCGGCTGCGCCCCGGCGATACGATCGTTGAGGGCACCGCCAGCAACACGGGCTATCGGGCTGACGGTCATCGGAAACGTCAGGGGCTATCGGACCGTCATTGTCATTCCCGAGACGCAGTCGCCAGAGAAGATCACGTTGTTGCGCACGCTAGGCGCGGAGGTCCGAACCGTGCCCGAGAAGCCGTACAGCGATCCTGGAAACTACAACCACATCGCGCGGCGGCTGGCCGAGGAGAACGGCTGGTTCTGGGCCAACCAATTCGATAACATCGCCAACCGCCTCACGCATTACCGCACCACTGGCCCGGAGATCTGGGAGCAGACGGGTGGCGAGGTGACGGCCTTCGTTTCCGCGATCGGCACTGGGGGAACACTGGCCGGCACGGCGATGTACCTGAAGGAACGCGACCCGAAGACGGCGGTTGTTTGTGCTGATCCCCACGGTGCCGCGATGTGGTCGTGGTTCACTCACCGCAACACCGATATCAAGGACGGCGATTCGGTTGCCGAGGGCATCGGCCAATCTCGCGTGACCAAGAACCTCGATGGCATTGTCGCGGATCGCGCCTACCGCATTGCCGACCAGACAGCGCCAAGCATCGTCTACCAACTTCTTCGTGAGGAAGGTCTGTTTCTGGGGTTGTCCGCCGGCATCAACATCGCCGGAGCGGTGAGTTTTGCCCGCGAATGCGGCCCCGGCCAGACCATCGTCATCATCCTCTATGACTCGGGCCACAAATACCAATCCAAACTCTTCAATCCCGATTGGCTGTCAGCGCACAATCTCGACCCGACGCGGCCGCTGGAATTTTCCGCCGAATAGAAGCCACTCAGACGTGCCGCGCGCACTCAACCCAGCGTTTCAACTGTTCTTATTGGTCAGAATGACTGAAGCGGCGGTTAGACTGTCGCCTGACCCGCAATGACAGAGTCAGACGCAGAGTCTTCCCACAGCTTAGAGAGCTCACGAAGCCAATCGATTAGAGCATCAGTGGTTCTAACTTGCTCACTTCGGGCGTACCAATCATTCTTCGTGGGAAAGTCCACAATTCCTTATCCTCCCGCCAGTTCCAGCGTGCGACGGCGAACTGCA
>CAZAQZ010000119.1:0-7882 GCA_964487175.1 uncultured Verrucomicrobiota bacterium
TCTGGAAATACCACCACAGAAGCTGGATGGCTCCGGAAACGGCCGGCGCGGCATAGCTGCTGCCTGAATCGCAGTCGTACTCATTGTTACCGGGACCAGTCGCAACAAACCCCGCACTAGTATTTACAAAACAGGCGTCAAAAAAATTAGTCGGCGGATAACAGTAAAGATTCGTCAATGAACAGGAATAGATCACGTCGGCGCCAAGATTCCCATTGGGATCTTCGGCTAACACAGGTATAATTCCGAGCACTGGATCGATAACCCCCGCCAACTGTGACTTTACGGCATAAATCGTGGTGCCCGGCGCGACAATCTCGGGTTTGAACCGCCCGTCAAGCGTCGGACCGAATTCTGAGTCCTGCCAAATGGCAAGCGAATTATCTTCGTCGCCAATCACCCCACAGCCGCTGCCATCCAACCGCACGCTCTCGGAAGAGCCGACGGTAATGACGTTTTTGGCTGTTCCGGGAGCGGTGATACGAATGTCACCTATCCCGCCGACTAGTCCCTCCACGCCTACGTCGCCACGAATGGAGTTGGCGGCGAAAACGACGATAAACTCCTGGTTCAATGGGAACGGACCCGGGATACTGTTCGAGAGAACTCCACCGGTAACATTGGTCAATGACCCCGCCAACAATGCATCACGAACACCTGTGTCATAGGTCTGCGAGTCAGCCGTGTATTGCCCGCCTGCGAAACCTAGGTCAGTTATATCCTCGCCCCAACTGTTGTTTTGGATGCGCCCTCCGAACGTATAACTCGAGAAGAAGAGCTCCGGAAAAAGGTTTTCCATGCACGGCGTAGTAACTTGCGGATTAGGCAGGAAACGTACATGGGGCGGGTTGCCGGTGGTATCCGCAGTCTGCCTCCAGATGCGCGAACTGCCAATCCGGCCGAAGGGCGAAACTCCAAGCCCATAATGGAACCCGCTCGGATCCTGATGGACGAAACTAACTATCTGCGTGACTAACACTTCCGTCGACAGCGGGAGATTGGTGACGATTGGTGCCCCAGCGCTTGCACAGTTTACAACGAGTCCCGTCACGAGCGGGCATGGCGATGTCAGGAAGGTAAAAATGTTTGTCTGGCTGTTCGTACCCAGGCAGGTCGAGCTGGCAAAAAATATCTGCGTTTCGATCGTCGAAAAGATCGACAGCTCAAAAAGATCGTTCGTCTGATCGTCGTATCCGGCAATAACGGAAGCGACCCGTGTTCCATGGTCATAAAAGTCTTCCGATCCAAGAAAATTAAGGTTTACCGCCTGGCAACCCGCATCTACCGTGGCACCATCAAAATAGCCCTGATTGATGGGTAATCCATAGGCCACACGTATTTGGTTGCCCAAAATACCAAACTCGCGAAACGACGGCTGGAAGATGCCGTCTTCAACGTCAAGACCCGTGTCCGCCACGTCCACAATCGGATATGTGAACTGGTTTGTAAACGAAGCCAGCCCGCCTCCGACGGTGTTGGTCAGGAAATCCAGATAATTCGTGAACATGGCCGACGTGCCCCCCAGCATATTCGTCGGCCCAAAACCGGGGGCGTTGGTCTGGTCGGCGAGAATGAGGTCTTGCACCTCGTCCAACAGCACCTTCTTCTCCACCTTCTCAATCCAGAGCACACGGGGCAGTTGGGCGATCTGTGAAATGGCCTGTGGCAACACGTCCATTTCAACAATCTCCTGTCCATTGCGCACCGACCGAGTCTTCCAGGAACTCAGCGCTTGAATCCTATTTGCCGTCAGAGTCTCTTGCGGATCATCCACCAAGCCCACCCGCACCCTGACTGGAGAAGTCCCTGAGGCGATTCGGAGGGCGCTGGAAATTTTGTAATAGGGGTGGTACTTGCCCATCCACTGGATCGGCCCGTAGGGGTCCATCAACTGGCCCAGATTCGCCTCCGCTACCGCATCCACATACACAACATAGGCATTGTTCGGAATATAACTGACGATCTTCACATTAGCTGCCTTCACCTGGGCGAGCCAATCCGGCTGCACGGGGCCCCTGAATTGAATCAACCGCAGATGTTTCAGGCCCGTTTCAGTCTGCCTGAGTCCCGGGGGAATGGGAGGCTCGTTCCCCTTGGTGTCCACCGTCACGGGATTCAACTTGATGCGGTTCAGGTAATCCGCATCGACCGCGCGGGCGCCGTAGGTCTTCGTGATTTCTCGCGCCTGCTGGTCGGTCGCTTGGACAACCCAGTACGCGCCGTAGTTGTCAACTTTCTGGATCCCCTGCGCTTTAAGATCGGCGATGGACTCGCCTTTCACGGGATAGATGATCACTTTGTTCAGTTTGGTGGCAGTCCCCTGCGTCAGCCCCTGAACGCCTAAGGGCAGCACGAGACCCAAAATGCACAGCATCCAAAAACTTCCTCGCAAGACTCTCATCCTCGGTCCTCCACTTCTCACTGAATCAGTCGGTGCGGCTGGTGTCCGTGAAAGTATCAAAAGACATTTTCACAATGCAACCAGAATGTTCTCGTTCGTCTCGGAAGTCAACTGCTCTCGTCGTCGAATTTGCCTCAACTGCCCCACCGGACAGGCAAAAACAGCTCGTTCCAACACAGACAGACCGGCCCATCCATCAACTGTAGCCGCCCGGCTGACACAAAGAAATCTTTTCTCGGCCTGCTGCGCGTGATACAGGTGCGGCATGGCGAGTGGGTCTGCTTGCGGGAAAGCGCATCGAATGCGTCCGTGGATGCTCGTGATCGTGGCGGCCGGCATCTGCGGGGCTTCGCTTTTCACCGACGCCACGATCTCCCGGGCGTCTTCCACCGGGGACGAAACTTCCACGGGGCGGGAATCCCTGGCGTTGGGCCGCGCGGCCTTCGAGAAAGGCAATTTTGATGAAGCCATCACCGAATGGCGCAAGGCCGCGCAACTCTGCAAGGTGCAGCGCGATACCGGATGCTGGATCGAGGCCTTGATCAATCTGGGCAATGCCTACCAGTTGCTCGGACAACCGTCACTTGCCGTCACCGTTCTCAAGCAGGCCGTGCAGCTCGCCGGGAAGTTTCCCGGCCAATTGGCGCCAGCCAAGGTCTCCCTCGGCGCCGCTCTTACGAATTCCCGGCAATTCAACCTTGCCGAGCGCAGCTTGCAGGAAGGCCTGGAAATCGCACGGCTCGGTCACGATTCCGAAACCACCGCAGCAGCCCTGAACGACCTCGGCAACCTTCTCGCCGAACAGGGCAAGACCGCCGAGGCGCTTGATGCATTCCAGGAATGTGCCTCCCTCTCGCAACAAGCGACCAACAATCTTCTCGCGGCCAAAGCGTTGTCCAACGCCTCAGATACCGCCGCCCGCGCCGGACGATGGGATGATGCCGGGTCCTTCAACGAAGCCGCTCTCAGTCTGCTGGGCAAACTGCCGCCGTCGCACGATTTGGCGTTCCTGCTGATCCGCAGCGCGCAGACCGATGGGGTTGTGAGTCGCCAGTCAGCTCATCCGGGTCCACTCACGGAACGAGCGGAACGGTCCTTTCGTCTGGCGTTGGAAATTGCGGGGAGAATCGAAGATGACCGTGCCAGGACGTATGCGTTGGGATTCCTTGGCCGGCTTTACGAATCGCAGCACGATTATGAAAAGGCGCTGGAGTTGACCCGTCAAGCAGCGTTCATTGCCCAGGAGATTCAATCCCCCGACGCGTTGTACCGCTGGGAATGGCAAACGGGCCGCCTGCACAAGGAGCAGGGCGACATTGACGCGGCCATTGCCGCCTATCGACGCGCCGTGCAGACGTTGCAGGCGATACGCCAGGATTTCGGATATGCCTCCTGTTCGGCGTGCACACCGTTCCGTGAATCGGTCGGCCCCATTTATCTCGAACTTGCCGACCTGCTCCTGGGACAGGCTGATTCCACGAAAGACCCGGCCGCGCGCCAGCAACTCCTGCTTGATGCGCGGGACACTGTTGAGCAATTGAAGTCCGTGGAACTGGAGGATTATTTTGAGGACGAATGCGTGAGCTTGCTCCGCGGAAAGACCGCGCGCATCGAGACCATCAGCCCCACCACCGCTGTCATTTATATCATCACATTGCCCGACCGCACGGTGTTGCTGGCCGGGCTGACCACCGGGTTGAGCGAATTCACCGTTCCCGCAGGCGCAGACCAACTCACCGCCCAAATCCGGCAGTTTCGGTTGCATCTGGAAAAGAGGACCACCAACGAGTATCTGCCCGAGGCGCAGCAACTCTATCGCTGGCTCATCAACCCGATCAAAGAGCTGCTGACGGCGAACCACATCGACACCCTGGTGTTCGTCCCCGATGCAGCCCTGCGCACCATCCCGATGGCCGCGTTGCATGACGGCGAACATTTCCTGATCGAGCAATTCGCCATCGCCGAAACGCCAGGCCTCACGTTGATGGAGCCGCGCCCGATTCCACGCAACCGAGTTCGGGCGCTGGCGGGCGGCCTGTCCGAAGCCACGCAGGGCTTCCCCGCTCTTCCCTACGTGGGCAGGGAATTGAAGGACCTGCACGCGCTGTTCCCCGGGGTCGATCTGGTCAACGACCGCTTCGTTATTCCCGCGCTGGAAAAGGAGTTTTCCCAACAGCAATTCGGCATCGTTCACTTCGCCACACACGGGCGGTTCGACCGTTATGCGGGCAACAGTTTCATTCTCACCCACGACGGCAAGCTGACGCTCAACCAGATTGAGGACATGATCCGCCCCAGCCAGTATCGGGGCAGACCCGTGGAACTGCTCACCTTGAGCGCCTGCCAGACTGCCGCTGGCGATGACCGCGCCGCGCTCGGTTTGGCCGGGGTCGCCCTCAAGGCCGGAGCGCGCAGCGCTTTGGCCACGCTCTGGTTCGTCAATGATGAGTCCACTGCCACGCTCGTGGCCGATTTCTACACCCGTCTGCGCGACGACAAGACCGCCTCCAAAGCCAAGGCCCTTCAGCAGGCCCAAATCAAACTGCTGTCTGATCCACGCTATGGGCACCCGTGTTACTGGGCACCGTTTGTGATGATCGGAAACTGGCTGTAGACCCCGGACGGGCCGGGTAACCTACATCTGTCATAATATATAGCCTTGCAGAAATCGCAGATTCCCCATATCTTATCGCATCTGCGATGGTCGAGGCTAGCCGTTGCATGTGAAGGAAAACGCGATCCAACAGATGTTCACCATATCATACGCCCGGGCCGTTGGACTCACCCTGCTGACTCTTTCTCTCGCACAGGCTGCGTATTCTGAATCCTCCACACTTTCAACGGATCCAACCGCCACCAGTTCAGGCCAGATACAGGACAATACGCCGCGAGCGCGGTCCGTGTGGGCTCCCATTTACAAGCCGCCCTACCCAAACGCCCCCAATGTCCGGGTGCAAGGTATCGCACGCGGAAGCGATGACGCCACACTGGCCTTGACGGTCCTGGCGCCGGAGCATGTGGGGCTCACGATCAAAGATCAGCCTTCTCTTTTCTGGTTCCAATCAAGGATGGCCAATGCGGAGTTCGAACTGACGATCGCCGCCGACAAGGAAGCGACTCCCGTTCTCGAAGCAAAACTTAGCCCGGCGACCAGTGACGGCATCCAGCGGTTCCGCCTCTCCAACACCAGCATCAAGCTGAAGAAGGACGTGGAATATCGCTGGAGCGTGGCGATGGTGCTCGACCCGGACAATCGGTCCCGCGATGTCGTTGCCAGCGGCGTCATTAAGCGCATCACGCCGTCGCCGGAACTGATCTCACGCCTGGCCAAATCTCCCTCGGACGCCGCGGCCATCTACGCGGATGAGGGTGTGTGGTACGATTCCCTGGAAGCGTTGTCCGACCTGATCGAACAGAAGCCAGCCGACATGGCGCTGCACGAGGAGCGGGCGATGTTCTTCATGCAGGTCGGTCTCAAGGATGCCGCCGTCTATGACGCAAAGACGGCCAGCGCGAAGTGAGCGGCGACTGGTTTTAGAACCCCTCCACGTTCAATTTGAAATACAATCCCAAGTCCTGCAAATCCGTGTTCGGCGTCGCCACTTCCCTGAAGGGATGTCCCCAATAAATCTGCGCGTTTACATGCTTGTTCGGCGTGAGCAATAATCCCACCCCTGCGCTCCAGATCGTTTGGGGCTGCACCGGGGCATTGTCGACGTTCCACGCATGACCGAAATCAATAAATGGCGCAACTTGCAGCACGGCGTCACCCCGCGCATTGAACACCACGGGCAGCCGCAATTCGATGGAACCGTCCACGCCCTCATCGCTGACGACCTGGTTGACGCGATAGCCGCGCACGGTGTCCGGTCCGCCGAGCGTAAATTGTTCGAGAGAGAGCAGCGGACGCGGCGACCACTGCCCGTCGGCGTGGACGACGATCTGGTTGGGCGTGTCGAACAGCCGGCGCACGTATTGGACCTGACCCAGCCACGAGAAAAATTTTCCGTTTCGATCCGGGTCTTCATCCGTGATCCCGAACGCGTCCAGCCCGACGCTGAACGTCGAACGCAACGCCACCACCTGGTTCTGGTTGCGGTCAACCCACTCCTGCGCGATGCGCAGGGCGGAGACTTCGTTGACGCCGTCAGGGGCGCCTAGCATCCCGGTAAATGGCAGGCCCGACACCGTGCTTTTGCTGTAGCGCCGTTCAAACGTCACGGCCAAGGCCAGTTCCCGGTTCGCCGTCTGGTAGAAGGGCTGGCGCAACGTCACGCCCGCGCTGTACGATTCGCTCCTGACGTTCGTCTGGCTGACAGGCTCTTCGACAATCGCGAAGTCGTTCTTGCTCCCATAGACCCGAAGCGTGGTGTCGTACGCCGTGAGCGGAATCCTGTAGGATCCCGACTCGTTGTTGAAATCGGAGAATTTGAACCCGTGATTGCCACCTTCGGCGATGCCATAGGTAATATCCAGAGGGTCTCCGTGGCCGGTCAGGTTGTGATCGCCTGCCAGGAATAAAACCTCATCCGCGCCAACGCTGGCGGGACGGTCATTGTCGACCTGGATGCCGGCCCGGAACGGATTCTGGTCCTGCACGCGGACGTCGAGTAGGCTTTGACCCGGCAGCGCGCCGGGTTTGAGTTCCGCATTGACCTGCGAAACGTTCGGGTCCTGCCGCAATAACTGCAACCCCTCCCTCAGCCGGTCCATGTTCACCGGTGTGTCCCCCCATCTCCTGAGTTTTCCTTCGATAAAGCTTTCCCGCAGCCACCGGTTGCCCGAGACACGTACACCGGACAGTACGCCCTCCACGATCCGGATAGTGATGATGCCCTCGCTGGTGTCCTGCTCGGGGATCAGCGCGCCGGAGTTAATGTAGCCGTGGTTGACGTAATAAAGCGTGACGACGCGGCGCGCTTCTTCCAGTTCCTCGCTGCTGATGTCCCGGCCCGTGTACGGTTCCACCAGCCTGGATAACTCGGCGGAGGTAAACACCGTATTGCCTTCGAAGCGAAACTCGCGCACGTGAATCCGCAGTGCCGCGGACAATCTGCCCGCCTGCAGGGGAAGCTGCAACGGCGGGGCGGTGAGTTGTTGGGCAAAGGCGGGTCTTGCCAGCAAGGCAAGCGCCATGGCCGCCACGAACCGGTTGCTGCGCATGTCTCGCAGCCTATTGTTCATCCTGCGGACTGTGGGGTTCAAAGGACGGCTGCAGACTGTCAGGCTCGATCGGCACCCCGCCGCGTCCGCTCGCGATGAACGTGCTGATTCCCCCGCGCTGCCTGATCGCACAGCGTTCCTTTAATTGTGATTCGGCATCCAGCGGCGTTGCCGACAACGGAACCAGGCTGCCCAATAAGTCGGCGTCCGGCGCCGTGACCTGGACGCTGCCTTGCAATCCGAACTGCGACGTGGCCGTGATCTGGCTGGCAAACTGCAGGAAGGAACCCGCCGTGATGTTGATGTTGCCGCCGTTGC